>JAOBJT010000001.1 GCA_025728345.1 Candidatus Lightella neohaematopini
AATGTATATGAGTGGCGTATAGTACGCTATTTTTTAATTGTGTCAAGATATTTATATTAAATATTTTTAGATAATTTTTTCAGTAAAGTTTTCATATCTTTTGGTAAAGGAGCACACCATATTTTTTCACTACCATTAAATGGATAATTAAATTTTAATTTATATGAATGCAATGCTTGTCTGTTAAAATTTATGTTATTTTTTTTATTTTTAAAAAAAATATTATATTTTACATCACCTAATATTGGATGCTTAATATACGACATATGTACTCTAATTTGATGAGTTCTACCAGTTTCTAATATTATACGTAAATAAGTATAATCTTTAAAGTATTTTATAACTTTGTAATGAGTAATAGCTAATTTTCCAAAATTACATACTTCCATGCAAGTTCTATCATGTATATTTCTAGATATTGGTTTAATTATAGATCCATATTTTTTAGTATGTCCATGTACTATTGCTAAATATTCTTTAGTAATTTGTTTATTCTTTATTAGTTGTGTTAATTTATATTGAGTAGATAAATTCTTTGCTATTACTAATATACCGGTTGTATTTTTATCCAATCTATGTACAATACCGACTCTAGGTAAATTAATATTCAATGGATAATGATATAATATGGCGTTTAGTATAGTATCACATTTTTCATTATTAGAATACATCATAAAATTACTTTGTTTATTTATTATTAATATATTATGATCTTCGTAGATGATATTTAACCTAATATTTTTAGGTGTAATAATACTGTTATTAGATAAATTAGTGTTAATTTCTATTTTATCATCATTATAAACTTTTTTATTAGGATCAAATATAATAATATTATTAACTTTTACTAAACCATGTAGTATAAAATATTTTATTTTTGTTCTAGAATATATTTTATTTAATTTCGTGATTACTTTATCTAATCTTTCTCCATGTTTTTCTTTTTTGGGAATGTAAAAAATATTTATTTTCATTAATTAATATTTTAAAATTATGTTTATATCTGTTTTAAAAAAATATTTCATTTTTATGTTATTATTTAGTAATATTAGCTCATCTATAGGAAAGCAATATTATAATAATATAAGTAAAGATAGTAGAATTATAAATATTATTTGTAAATATACAAAAAGTACTAATGAAAAATTAATAATTAATAACTTTAATTTAAGTAAGTTACGTAGACTATTAATTATTATTAATATATTTATAAAAAAATATTCTAAAACATGTGAAAATATTGATAGATTAATATATTTAAAAGGATTAATATATATTAAATTATATCAAGGTCGGTTGTTCGATTTAAATAAATACAATTATCAAAATATAATATATGCATTTAAAATATTTAATAATTTAAAAAAAAATAATTTACAATTTAAAAATAATAAATTATTAGATTATTACTTAATATATACTAAAAAAATAATATTGAAAAAAAAAATTAGTATTATTAAATACTATTTACGTCACCATAATTACATAGCTGTAATTAATAGATCAAATAAAATTATTAATTATATTAATGATAAAAGAATGTTAAAAAAAATAAAATTAATAGTTAAATATTCATATTTACATCTTAATATAAAAGTTTATTAAATTAATTGATAATTTTAAAAGATAAATTTTTATGTATTTCAAATAATATTTTATAAGTAGTGCTCCAATTAATACATGGATCAGTAATAGAAATTCCATATTTTAAGTATTTTGGTAAAGTTAATTTTTGATTACCAGAATTTATATTACTTTCTAACATAATACCAATAATATCACGATTGTTATTATTAATTTGTGTTATTACTGATCTAGCTACTTTTAATTGATTTAAATAATTATTACTTGCATTTCCATGACTACAATCTATTAATAATTTAGTTGGTAAACCAAAATTAATCATTTGTTGTTTACAAAAACTTATACTGTTATTATAATAGTTTGGTGTTTTACCCCCCCGTAAAATAATATGACTATTATAATTGCCATTAGTATTAATTATAGTAACTTTTCCATGTTGATTTATATCAATAAAACTATGTTTTAGTCTAGATGCTTTTATAGCATTCATAGCTTTTATTATATTTCCATCAGTATTATTTTTAAAACCTACTGGTATTGGCATACCAGATACTACTTCTCGATGAATTTGAGACTCAACAGTTCTAGCTCCAATTGCTCCCCAACTAATTAAATCATTAATATATTGATAATTATTTATAGATAAAATTTCTGTAGCTATCGGTAACTTTAACTTTAATAAAGTTAATAATAAATTACGTGCTATAAATAATCCAGATTCAATATCAAAGGACTGATTAATATATGGATCATTAATTAATCCTTTCCAACCATTAATAGTACGAGATTTTTCTAAATATACCCTCATTATAATATATAATTTGTTATTTAATTTTTTTGATAATAATTTTAATCTTGTGCCATAATCAATAGCAGATTTTACTTCATGAATTGAACAAGGACCACATATAACTAATAATCTAGAATCTTTACCATTAATAATATTTTTAATGATTTTTCTAGATTTTAAAACAAAATCTTTAATAACTTTACTGACTGGAAGAATATTTTTAAGTTCATTTGGAGTAATCATAAAATATTTATACAATATATAAACTAAAATAAAATTTTATAAATAAAACCATTTTTACTATTTCTTTTTTAATCTTTCTTTTATGCGAGTAGCTTTACCAGATAATTTACGTAAATAATATAATTTTGATCTACGCACAAATCCATAACGTTTAACAATTATATTGTAAATAATTGGAGAATGTAATAAAAATACTCGTTCTACATTCTCATTATTAGAATATTTACGAATAGTAAATGAAGAATTTAATCTATGATTACGAATACTAATAACTATTCCTTCAAAAGATTGTATTCTTCTTTTATCTCCTTCTAATATCCATATCTTAACCTGTACTGTATCACCAGTCCTAAAATTAGGAATATCTTTTTTAAGGTATTTTTCCTCTACTAATTTTATAATATTAATTTTATTCATAAATAATGAGTATCATCAAAAATAGTTAAATTTATTTATAATACATTAAATTATTCTCTTTTTTAAATTCTAATAATAACTTTTTTTGTTCATCAGATAAAGTAATTTTACTTAGTAAATCTGGTCTTCTTATAAAAGTTCGACCAAGAGACTGTTTTAATTTCCACTTATTTATTTCACTATGATTACCAGATAATAATACAGACGGTACTGACATATTTTCTACTATTTTTGGTCTAGTGTATTGAGGATAACTTAGTAGTCCATTATAAAAAGAATTATCTATTAAAGATTCATACTTAATAATATTAGGTAACATTCTACATACTGCATCTATCAATATCATAGCTGCTAGTTCCCCATTACTAATAATGTAGTCACCAATAGATAATTCCTCATCGACTACTTTAATAAGTAACCTCTCATCTATACCTTTATAACGTCCACATAATATTATTATATGTTCAGTATTAGATATTCTATTTATATCATATTGATTTATTTTTTTTCCTTGAGGAGATAAATAAATAACCTTTGTTCTAATTTTAGCATTCTTTTTAGCATAAGAAACAGCACGATAAACAGGATCAAATTTAATCACCATACTTGAACCACCACCGTACGGTTTATCATCTATTGAATGATAATTATTTTTAGTAAAATTACGAATATTAATAAAATTTATTGATAAAACTTTTTTTTCTATAGCTCTCCTTATTATACCATATTCAGTAAACGAATCAAATATCTCTGGTAATAAACTAATTATACTAATCAACATAAATAATAATATTAATATTTAGGATTCCAAATAACAATTACGATTTTATTTTTTATATCTATTTTTTTTACAATCCTATTATATAAATAGGGGATAAATCTTTCATAAATATTGAAATAATCATCAATATTTTTTTTGACAACTAAAATATCATTAGCTTTAGTTTCTATAATATTAGAAACTACTCCCAAAAAATAATTTTCTATATTTATTACCTTTAAACCAATAATATCTACCCAATAATATTCATTATTACTTAATATTGGTAACTGTTTTTTATCAATAAAAATATAAAAATTAGTTAATAATTTAGCTCTTTCTTTACTATTAATATCATTAATTTTTAATATTATATAGTTTTTATTAAGCTTCCAAGAACTAATTCTTAATTTTTTCCAATTATTATTATTAATATCTTTAATAAAAAATGGTTGATAAGAAAAAATATCCGTTTTTCTTTTTGTAAAAGAATACATTTTTAACCATCCAAGTACTCCATAAGTTGATCCTACTTGACCGACTATTATTGGATTACTTAATTTGTATATCATTAAAAATTAACCATTATAGTAATTATTTAATATATATAAAATTCTTTTTGATATAGAAGCACCACAAGATTTCCAATATTTTAAACGGTCAATATTTATATATACCGAATTATCTGTATTTATTATGGGATTAAAAAATCCAATACGCTCAATAAAACGACCATCACGAGGATTTCTCGTGTCAGTAACAATAATATGATAAAATGGCTTTTTTCTTACTCCACAACGAGATAATCTAATTTTTACCATAATTATAATTTCACCAAAATATTATATTTACAATAATTTATCTTTTATAAAATTTGTTTGTAACTAACTTATTCATATTATTTAATATTTTTAAAAAATTATTATTCTTCACCTTTTTTATCGTTTTCTGAATTAAAAAAAATTGTTTTAATAATATATTAATATCTTGAATATTGACACCAGAACCTTTAGATATACGCTTCTTATGTGAGCTTTTTATTATTAATGGATTATTTCTTTCTAAATTAGTCATTGAATTTATAATAGCTTCTGCTTTAATCAAAAATTTAGTATCAATATTATTGATACCATGTTTGATATTATCAAATATACTAGTAAAACCTGGTATCTTATTCAAAATACCATTTACACCACTAATTTTGTTAATTTTCTTTAATTGTTTTAAAAAATCAGATAAATTAAAATTATTATTAATTTTATTATTATTATTTTCATTTAAATAGTTGTAATTAATACTACTTAAAGGTAAAGTATCTACTGTACCTAATATTCTATTTATTATCTTATTTGGATTAAATAATTCTATTTCATTAATTTTTTCTCCAGTACCAATGAATTTTATCGGACTACGTATTATATGTTTTAATGATAGTATAGTACCACCTTTAGCATCACTGTCCATTTTAGTTATCATCATACTATCAACTAATAAATGACTATTAATATTTTTAGCTAAATTAGTAATATCTTGACCTATAGTAACATCTGTAACTAACATAATTTCATTTAATTCTAATAAACTATGTACCATTTTTATATTTTCTATATAATTACTGTTGTAAATTTTACCAGCAGTATCAATTAATAACATATCATAATTTTTTAGTTTAAATTGAATCAATACTTGTTTAATAATGTCTTTTATATCAGCATTATTATTTAATAATAAACAATCTATTTTAGCTAATTTAGATAGTAACTCTAGTTGATTAAATGCTGCAGGTCTATAAATATCAATGGAAGTAACTAAAACTTTCTTTCCCATATTTTGTATTAGTTTAGCTATTTTAATAGTACTAGTAGTTTTTCCTGATCCAGGAGCTCCAATTAATAACATAGAATTTAATTTACCAACTAAAGATACTTTGGTATTATTTCTTATAGTATTAACTAATTCTTGATGTATAACATGAATAAATTGTTCTCCGTTAGTAAAATTAATATCATTATTTTGTTTAATTTTATTTTTTATTCTACTAATAATATCTTCTACTACCAATAATGACACATCTGATTCTAGAAGAGTAACTTTTATTTTTTCTATAGAATCATTAACATTATATTTAGATAATAAACTTTTATTACTAATATTACTAATTATTTTACCTAATTTGTTTGATAAATTACTAAACATTGAATTATTTTAATTATTTTAGATTATTTTATAAAATACTATGTTAAATATGAACTAATATAATATAAAATTACTATTAAGTTAACTATTAATATATATTATATTTTATTCACACAAAATACATTTTTTTATAAAACCTCCACCTAAACAATATTCTGATAAATAAAATACTATTGATTGTCCTGGAGTTACTGCTAATGCTAATTCATAAAGATATACTAAAAGACTACCTTTGTTTGGTATTACCAAACATCTTATATCTTTATGTTGATAACGTACTTTTGCAGTACATTTTAGTGGTTTCTTTAGTTTTTTTTGATTAATCCAATTTACTTGATTAACCACTACTATATTTGACATTAATTTTTTATCTTTATGATTTTGAGTAACTATTAATACATTATTTATAATATCTTTGTCAACAACATACCATGGTTTGTTAAGCATACCAGAAATACCACCTATACCTATACCTTTACGTTGACCAATAGTATAATATATTAATCCATCATGATTACCTAAAATATTACCATTAACAGATTTGATTTTTCCTGGTTTAGATTTTAAATATCTACTAATAAAACTATTAAATTTTTTTTTACCTATAAAACATATACCAGTAGAATCTTTTTTATTTGCATTAGATAAATTAATTCTACTAGCAATACTTCTTACTTGAAACTTTGTTAAATGTCCAACAGGAAATAAAACTTTTTCTAATATATTACTATTTATAGTATATAAAAAATAACTTTGATCTTTATTTTTATCAATACCTCTTAATAAAGAATAATCATTACCAATGATAATTGAACGAACATAATGACCAGTTGCGATATAATCAGCTTTTAGCTTTTCTAAAGCAAAATTAAGAAATGCTTTAAATTTTATTTCTTTATTACATAATATATCAGGATTTGGTGTATAACCTAGTTTATAATAAATTAAACACAATCTAAACACCTTTTCCCAGTATTCATACGAAAAATTAGCAATATTTAATTTAATATTTAATTTTTTACATACTAGTTCTGTATCATATAAGTCTTGGGCAGAAGAACATTGATATATAGTATCATCATCTTCCCAGTTTTTCATAAATAAACCTTCTACATGATATCCTTTTTGTTGTAACAACCAAGCAGAAACGGAAGAATCAACACCACCAGATAATCCTACAATAACTTTTTTCTTTTTCATAACAATATAAAAATTTGTAAAATAAAATAGGTGATGGCGGAATCGAACCGTCGACCTCCTCCTTGTAAGAGAGGTGCTCTACCAACTGAGCTAATCACCTGTAGTACTAACTGATAATATATTTATCTATTATTTTAGTCAATAATCAATAATAAATAAATTATTAATTGAAGTATTAAAAATTATGATATATTGTATTGCATATTTACATTAAATATACAAAAGTTAATATTAATGAATATTGTAACAAGATTTTCTCCTAGTCCAACTGGATACTTACATATTGGAAGTGTCCGTACTGCTTTATATTCATGGTTGTTTGCTCGCAGTAAGAATGGTAAATTTATTCTGCGTATAGAAGATACTGATATAGTTAGATCAAATAAGCAATATTATAAGCAACATATAATAGATAGTATGACTTGGTTAGGTATAAATTGGGATTATGGTCCTTATTATCAAACTAATAGGCTAGATAGATATTATTCTGTTATTGATTATATGTTAAAAAATAATATTGCTTATAAATGTTTTTGTACAGAAGATAGATTAAAAGTATTAAGGCAATCACAATTAATTAATAAAATTAAACCTAAATATGACGGACATTGTAGGAATATAAAGTATACTGGTAACAATAGTAATAATTATGTAATAAGATTTCGTAATCCTGATAATGGTCACGTTGTTTTTAATGATTTAATAAGAGGAGAAATATCATTTAGTAATAATGAAATAGATGATTTAATAATATTACGCACAAATAACATACCAACATATAATTTTTGTTCAGTAATTGATGACTATGATATGGGAGTTACTCACGTTATAAGAGGAGAAGAACATATTAGTAATACTCCTCGTCAGATAAATATATTAAAGTCACTAGGTATAAACTTACCAAATTACGCTCATTTATCTATATTATTAGATAATAATGGTAAAAAATTATCTAAACGTGATAAATCTAATAATGTTATGTATTACCATAATAATGGTATTTTAAAAGAAGCTTTACTTAATTATATAATAAAATTAGGTTGGTCGTATGGTAACAAAGAAATTTTTAGTTTAAATGAAGTAATAAGTTTATTTAATTTAAATAAAATTAGTAAATCTCCCATTAAATTTGATGTAAATAAGTTACTATGGTATAATAAGTATTATATGAATAACTTATCAATTGATTATATAGTTAATGATTTTATAAACTATGCTAAACTTTTAAATTTAAATTTTGATAAAAATATAAAAATAAAAGATTTATTAAAATTAACTATATCAAGATGTAATACAATGAAGGAAATTATTGATAAGTATAAATATTTATATAGTAATAAAATTAATTTAAATTTAAGTTATTTAAATTATCTTAATATTAAAGATAAATTAATTTTTATAAGTGTGTTTAAAGATTTTTTGTTAACTTTAAAAAATTCTAATGATTGGAGTGTATATAAAATACAAAATATTTTAAATCAAGTATCTTTAAATAAAGAAAATAAAAAGATTTTTTATCAACTATTACGTTTTGCAATTACTAATAGTCATTGTTCGCCACCATTAAGTCAAATAATTTATGTTGCCGGGAAATTTAATATTATTAATAGAATAAAAAATATCATTGAGTTAATTAAAAAATAAATTAATTTATTTAATTACTATTCCAGAAATGGCAGATGATAATACACTAACTAGAGTAGAACTATATACAAGATTAAAACCATATTTAGCAATTACATCTCCTTGATTTTTATCTAAACTTTTAATAGATCCAGATATTACACCAATAGAAGAAAAATTAGCAAATGATACTAAAAATACTGATAACATTCCTATAGATCTAGATGATAAATTATTAGACATTTTTTTTAAATCCATCATAGCAACAAATTCATTTGATACCAACTTAGTTGCCATAATACTACCAGCATTTAATATATCCTTTTCCGGAATACCTATAATCCAAGCAAATGGTGAAAAAATATAACCTAATAATTCTTGAAAATTAATACCTATTACTAAATTACATAAATAATTTATCATAGATATTAGTGATATAAAACCTATTAACATAGCTGCTATTATAACGGCTACCTTAAAACCAGTTATAATATAATCACTTAACATTTCAAAAAAACCTTTATTTTCATGTAAATTATTGATATCAATATCATCATCATTGTTATTTATATTATATGGATTTAATAATAGCAATATAATAAAAGTACTAAATATATTTAAAATAATTGCAGTAATTACATATTTTGGAGAAAGTATTCTTATATAAGAACCAATAATAGACATAGATACTGTTGACATAGCTGTAATAGCCATATTATGCATACGATTTTCTGGTATTTTATATAAGATATTCTTATAAGCAATAAAATTTTCTGATTGTCCTAGCATTAAAGAACTAATAGCATTAAATGATTCTAACTTACCAACACCACTAATCTTTGATAGTATTGTACCAATAATAATTATTATTATAGGTAATATACGAACATATTGTAAAATACCAATTAATACAGAGACAAATATAATTGGACATAAAGCAGTAATAAAAAAAAATGCTAACTTATATTTATACATACCACCAAATACAAATTCAGTACCTGAAAAAGCAAAAGTTAATAATTTATTAAAAATATTTGATAATAAACTTATTAATGTTAATCCAACTGATGAGTACAATAATATATATGCTAATAGAATTTCTATTAATAATAATTGTAATACAAATCTTACTTTAATTTCTCTACGTTTTTTATTTAATACTGTGGTTAAAAATATTATTATAAAAATAGTTAACAAAAAATGTAAAAAATTAAAAAACATAAATATCTCACTATCAGAATATTTTTATTTAAAAAATTATAAAATACTAATTATTACCAATATAATATATTAATTAAAATAATTATTATATTAATTATTACAAAATTTAATAAATATCAAAAATAAAATTTATTAAAATAATATAACAAAATAACTAATATTAATATTTTTCATAAAAACAAATATATTTTATGTCATATTTAATTAATTAAATATTAATAATAAGTATCAAAATAATTTTTTTAAACTATTATATACTTAAATAGATATAGTAATTTTTAAAATTATGTTATCTAGCCTAATATTTACACGATCAATAACTATATATATAATCATACTATCATATGATTAATTATATTATATATTAATCAATATCAACTCAATTACTAACTCAGTTATTAATAAATTTTTTTATATATGTTATTAAAAATAGAAGTAAAAGACTTATACTCTATATTAGATATGATAAGATGGATTTCTAGTAAATTAAATAATTCAAATGTTTATTATGGACATGGAACTAATAATTCTTGGGATGAAGCTTTATATTTAGTATTTAGTAGTTTAAATTTATCTATAAATACACCAAAAGAAGTATATCATGCTAAATTAACATCAAAAGAAAAAGATTATATATTTAATTTAATTAATCTTCGTATTAATAAGCATATACCAGTACCATATTTAACTAATGTTGCTTGGTACTATGGATTAGAATTATTTGTTAATCGTAATGTAATTATTCCAAGATCAACAATAGGAAAATTAATTATTAATAGATTTTCTAATATATTAAAATTTACACCTAGATATATACTAGATATGTGTACTGGAAGTGGTTGCCTTGCTATACTAATGGCTAATATATATAAAAATATTTTAGTTGATGCAATAGACATATCTTATGATGCTTTAGACGTAGCTGAAATAAATATACATAATTATAATTTAGATAAAAAGATTACACCAATTTGTTCGGATTTATTTCAGGTATTGTTACCTAACAATCAGTACGATTTAATTATAGCAAATCCACCATATATAAGTAAAGAAGAAATAAATTATTTACCAAAAGAATTTCATTATGAACCAGTAATTAGCTTATTATCTGGTAACAGTAGTTTATGTATAATAAAAAAAATTATATCTTATTCAAGTAAATATTTATGTAAAAATGGATTATTATTCTGTGAAATAGGAGCAAATAAACATAAATTAATTAAACAATATCCAAAAATATTATTTAATTGGATTAAAATAAACGATAGTAATATTTTTTATTTAACAAAAAAACAATTGTTGTATTATAAAGACTATCTTAAAACTATTTAAATTTAATAAAAATAAATAAAATAATTTTATATATGGCTGGAAATAGTATTGGTCAATTATTTCGTGTAACTACTTTTGGTGAATCACATGGTACTTGTGTAGGAGCTATAGTTGATGGAGTTCCTTCTGGAATTGATCTATGTGAAAAAGATTTACAGTATGATATAAATCGTAGAAGACCAGGAACATCTAATTTTGTTACTCCGAGAAAAGAATTAGATCATATAAAAATTCTATCTGGAGTTTTTGAAGGAAAAACTACTGGAGCTAGTATAGGGTTATTAGTAATAAATAACGGTTATAATTCTAATGATTACAAATATATAAAAAATGTCTACAGACCAGGACATGCTGATTTTACTTATCATAAGAAATATAAATATTATGATTACAGAGGTGGTGGTAGAGCTTCAGCTAGAGAGACAGTTGTTAGAGTTGCTGCTGGAGCTATAGCAAAAAAATTTTTATTAAATTATCATAATATTATAATTAATGGATACTTAACCCAAATTGGTAATATAAAATTTAACGCACCAAATATTTTACATATAAAAAATAATAAATTTTATTGCTTAAATAAAAATAAAATCTTTAAACTTAACAAATTCTTAAATGCATTAAAAAAATCAGGAAATTCAGTAGGTGCAAAAATTAAAATTATAGCAAAAAATATACCAATTGGATTAGGAGAACCAGTATTTGATAAATTGAATGCAGATATTGCTCACGCACTAATGAGTATTGGTGCAGTTAAAGGAATAGAAATTGGTGATGGTTTTAAATTTGCTAGTATGTTAGGTAGTAATAGTAGAGATGAAATAAAACCTGATGGTTTTACTAGTAACCATTCAGGAGGTATTTTAGGAGGAATTAGTAATGGACAACCTATTATTGTTAATTTAGTAGTTAAACCAACTTCTAGTATAAGGATACCAATAAAAACTATAAATTATAGTAATACTAGTGTTAATTTATCTAATAATGGAAGACATGATCCATGTATTGGTATTAGAGCAATTCCAGTAGCTGAAGCTATGTTAGCAATTGTATTAATGGATCATGTATTACGTCAACAAATACAATATATAAATAAATAATTTGAAATAGAAATTATTAATATTAAATTATAGTATTTTAATTATTAGTTATATAAAATTATTGTTTAATATAATAAATTACTTTTATATTAAAATTAGTTTATTAATTAATTATTATAATGGAGTAATTAATGAAACGTTCGGTAATTACCGGATTAGGTATTATATCAAGTATTGGTAATAATAAAGTAGAAGTAATAAAATCATTAAAAAATGGTAAGTCAGGAATAACTTTTTCTCAAGAATTAAAAGATTCTGGCATGCGTAGTCATATTTGGGGAAATATTAAGTTAAATACTAAAGATATTATTAATAGAAAAATATCTCGTTTTATGAGTGATGCTTCTATTTATGCTTACTTATCTATGGAACAAGCTATTATAGATGCTAACTTAACAAAAAATATGATATCTAATGACCGAACTGGATTAATTGTTGGCTCTGGAGGAGGATCTCCTAGAAATCAAGTTATAGGTTCTATTAATATGAAATCTAAAGGATTACGTGGAGTTAGTCCGTATTTAGTAACAAAAGCTATGTCTTCAGGAATATCTGCTTGTTTATCAACATTTTTTGGAATAAGAGGTGTAAGTTACTCTATTAGTTCAGCTTGTGCTACTTCAGCACATTGTATTGGTCATGCTATGGAAATTATTAAATACGGTAAACAAGATATAATTTTTGCTGGTGGTGGAGAAGAGTTATGTTGGGAAATGGCTTGTGAATTTGATGCTATGGGAGCTTTATCTACTAAATACAATACAGTACCAGAAAAAGCATCTCGAGTATATGATATTAACAGAGATGGTTTTGTTATAGCTGGTGGAGGTGGCATTGTAGTAGTAGAAGAATTAGAACACGCTATGGCACGTAACGCTCATATATATGCTGAAATTATTGGTTATGGAGCTACGTCTGATGGTATTAATATGGTTATACCATCTGGAGATGGTGCTGTACGTTGCATGAAAATGGCATTAAAAAATATTAATACTCCAATAGACTATATTAATGTTCATGGTACATCAACAATATTAGGTGACATAAAAGAACTAGAAGCTATAAAAAAAACATTTGGTAATAAACATCCAGCTTTTTCATCAACTAAATCTATGACAGGACATGCGTTAGGAGCAGCTGGAGTACATGAAATAATATTTACATTATTAATGCTAGAAAATAATTTTATTGCTCCTAGCATTAATATAGAAATATTAGATCCAAAAGCAAAAAATATGAATTTAATAACAAAAACAACTAATTGTTTATTAAAAACAGTCATGAGTAATAGTTTTGGATTTGGTGGTACTAATGCTTCACTAATAATGAGAAAAATATGATTATAAAAATTTTAATAGATAAAGAAATAATATACGGTAAATTGTTATTTAATCTAATTGATCAAGTAAATTTAATAAGTAGTAAATAAATATCATCAAAAATATTAAGTGATATAGATATTTTAGTAATTAGGTCTATTACGTAAATTAGTTAAAAATTATTAGACAATAATACATTAAAATTTATAGAATCAGTAACCTCAGGAACTAATCATATTAATCTTTAACTCTAAAAAATATGAAAATTAAATTATCTGTTGTTAATAGTTGTAATAATAACGCAGTAGTTAAATATGTTTTCACTGCAATACTATATGTTGCAAAAATAAATAATTTTTTTAAATGATAAAGTAATCAGTATAATTATTTTAGGTAATATTGGTAATTATTTATATCATAAATTAAATACATATAATATAGAAACATTATTATGTAATCCACTTTTAGAAGAAAAAACTAATTATAATTTAGTATATCTAGAAAAATTAGTTACTAAATTTAATGTAATTACATTACATACTCTATTAAATAATTATGATAAATATCTTACTTGTCATCTAATTAGTAAAGATATTGTAAATATTATACCAACTAGTATTATCATTATTAATAATTCTAAATGATCAGTAATAGATAATTAATTTTTATCAAAAAAACTAATAATAGTAAATTAATACACATAATTTTAAATGTTTGGGAAACAGACTAAATATATTAATACAACTACTAAATAAAGTTATTATTAATACTCCTCATATTACTGATTATACATTAAATAGTAAAGTACAAGGAATAATTAAAATATTTAATAATTGTATTAATTTCTTTAATTTAAATTTAGATAATAGCTGGTATAAATTACCACCATTTAATATAATTAAATACAATATACATTGTACTTCATTAAATAATGATATTTTAAGATTATTAATTAATAAATTATATAATATAAAAAATAACAATATAAGATTAAGAAAATAGTAAAAAATTACAATTTTAGTTTATTAAGAATAAATTATAAATATCATGATGAATGGTCAATAATTAATATTACTTTTAAATATTGATATACTTAAAAAATTTTTTGGTATTGATTATTATCAAATAAAAATATAATTAATATAATTTATACTTAAATTAATAATTCTAAATTAAATATGAAATTGGCACTTGGTATTGAATATATTGGCACTAACTATCATGGTTGGCAAAAACAAAAGAATTTACCTAGCATACAAGAGGAAATAGAAAAAGCAATATTTAATATAACTGGTGAGAAAGTTAATATTTTTTGTGCTGGTAGAACAGATGCTGGAGTACATGCTATTGGACAAGTAATTCATTTCAAGACAAATACTAATTTACCAAATAAAGCTTGGATAATGGGAATGAATTCCAGTTTACCTAATAATATTTCTATTAAGTGGATTAAAAAAGTACCAGATTCATTTCATGCTAGGTACAGTGCTTATGCTAGAAGATATCAATACATTATATATAATAATAAAATACGATCATCTTTATATTATAATAGAGTTAACCATGTATATTATTTACTGGATGAGTCTAGTATGAAAATAGCAGCAAGTTACCTAATAGGAGAACATAATTTTATTTCAATTAAACAATCTGATTGTCAATCTACATCTTCTTGGAGAACAATATATAATTTATCTATTAATAGATATGGTGATTATTTAGTAATTGATATTAAAGCAAATTCGTTTTTATATCACATGGTGAGAAATATTGTAGGAGTATTACTAGATATTGGTTCTGGAAAAAAATCAATAGACTGGATAAAAAATATTATTAATGTAAATAGAAAAATAAATTTAATTAAAACTGCCTCAGCAAATGGTTTATATCTAGTACTAGTATATTATCCACATAAATTTTTAATTCCAAGACATTTTGGTATTAAATATTTTTTTTAATAAATTAATATAAAATTGTACTATAATTTATAATTTATATGAATTGGATTAATAAAGTCATAAAAAAAAATGTTACAACAATTAATAAATCAAATATACCAAATAATATATGGACAAAATGTGATTGTTGTAATCAAATTCTATATAAAAAAGAATTAATAAAAAACTTAAATGTATGTCCTAAATGTGATCATCATATGTATATATCAGCTAGATTAAGATTAAATACATTTTTAGATAATAAGAAAAAATTAGAGTTAGGTATTAATATTATAGATAAAGATATATTTAATTTTAGAGATAAAATAAAATATCATGATCGTTTATTAATGGCAAAAAAATTAACTAAGGAAAATAATGCATTAGTAGTTATAAAAGGCACATTGTATAATATTCCGGTAGTGGCCATATCATTTGAATTTAGATTTGTTGGTGGCTCTATGTCAGTTTCAGTAGGTGAAAAATTTATAATGGCTGTTAATCAATCATTAAAGGATAGTTGTCCATTAATATGTTTTAGTGCAAGTGGTGGAGCTAGAATACAAGAAGATGTATTAGCTCTTATGCAAATGGCTAAAGTTAGTGCTGCAATATACCATTTAAAAAAAAGATGTTTACCTTATATTACAATATTAACTAATCCAACTATGGGTGGTGTTTCTGCAAGTTTAGCAATGTTAGGTGATATTAATATTGCTGAACCAAAAGCATTAATTGGTTTTACTGGATCAAGCATTATAGAAAAAACTATACGTAAAAAATTACCAAATAATTTTCAAAAAAGTGAATTCTTATTAGAAAAAGGAGCAATAGATTTAATAATACATAGATTAGATATACGAATACGTGTAGCTAAAATACTAGCAAAATTAACTCATAGAATATTACCATAATTAACTATTAATTATATGATTAATCATTGGTTACGTTATATTAATAATATACATTATAAAGAAATTGATTTAACATTAGACAGAATATCTTTTGTAGCTAATAAATTGAATATATTACCATTATCACCATTCGTTATTACTATTAGTGGTACTAATGGAAAGGGTACAACTTGTCGTCTTATAGAATTAATATTACTTCATAGAGGAATGAGTGTTGGTGTATACAATTCACCACATTTAATGCATTATAAAGAAAGAATTAGAATTAATGGAAAAGAATTAAATAATTTAATACACATTAAATCATTTAATGTTATAAATTATGTTAGAAATTTAACTTTATTAAGTTATTTTGAATTTACTACTTTATCAGCATTATATATATTTAGCCAATTTAAACTAGATGTTATAATACTAGAGGTTGGATTAGGTGGTAGATTAGATGCAACTAATATTGTGAATGCTGATTTAGCTATAATTACAAATATAGATTTAGATCATACTAAATTTTTAGGATTAACCAGAAATGATATTGCTAAAGAAAAATCTGGCATATTTCGTTCTAATATAGTAGCAGTTATAGGTGATAGTAATATACCAATTAGTATTTATGAAACAGCAGATGCTATTGGAACTACGCTATATAGTTATAAATATGACTGGTGGTTAATACACAATAATAACTATTGGTGTTGGCAAGATCATAATATAAAATTAAATAATCTACCAATACCTACAAGTATTCCAATAAAAAATGCAGCTATAGCTATAGCTGTTGTAAATAAATTACCATTTGTTATAACAAGAGAAAATATTTATTATGGTTTAATTAATGCCTGGTTACCAGGGCGATTTAATATAATTAATATAAATCCATATATTATTTTAGATGTAGCACATAATTTTCATGCTATTAAATATTTAGTTAATCTATTAAAAAAATTACCAATATTAGGAAAAATACATGTATTAATAGGTATATTTCGTGATAAAGATTTTATAAAAATAATTAATATACTGAATCCACTAGTTGATAAATGGTATTGTACTAATATTGATCATTACAGATCAGCTAGTTATACTGATTTAATTAAATATACCAATACTAATAGCTTATATTTTAGTGATATTAAAGATGCTTGGTATTATATGATAAATAGTATTAATTATAATGATATAGCTATAGTATTAGGATCATTTATAACTGTTAGTAATATTTTTAAAATAATTAATAATAAAACAGTATATTGTGATAATATTCTAGTATCATCAAAATAATTTATTTAATAAAATAATTATTAATATTACCATAATTATATATGATTATGTAATGATTAATTATTAATTAAGATATATTAATTAATGTTATGAATATACTAAAAAAATTAATTATTGCTATTAGTGGATCAAGTGGAGTAATTTACGGAATAAGATTATTACAAATATTAAAAGAAATAGCAAATATACAAACACACTTAATCATAAGTAATGCAGCTAAAAGAACTATAGAATTAGAAACAAATTTACCAATAAAAAAAATAGAAAAATTATCAGATATAACACATGATAATAGTAATATTGCTGCTAGTATTAGTTCTGGATCATTTAATACTTATGGGATGATTATTTTACCGTGTTCTATTAAAACGTTATCTGGAATTGCTAATAGTTACAATGATAATCTTATAATCAGAGCAGCTGATGTTGTATTAAAGGAAAGAAAAACATTGTTATTAGCTATAAGAGAAACACCATTGCATACTGGTCATTTAAAATTATTATTGCATACATCAAAATTAGGTGCAATAATTTATCCATTAACAACAGCTTTTTACTGTCATCCCAAAAATATTAATGATATAATTAATTACTCTATTAATCGTATATTAGACTTTTTTAATATAAAATTATCTCATGATTTATTTTTACGTTGGAAATAGCATACATTGTAGTATGAGATAATTGTTTTTTTACTAAAAATTTTTATTGGATAAAATTATTATGTTACACATTTCTACTAATAGTAATTTTGTTTACCTACTTATTATATTACTTATCATTTCTTTAATATTATGTTGTTTAATGATGTCATTAAAGTTTGTACTTAGTAATTATTCACAATCTTTAGACACAGATAGTAAAAATATACCGTTTGAGAGTGGTATTAATCCTATAGGGTTATCTAAATCTTATGTAAATAATAAGTTTTATTTAACTTCTATAGTATTTATTTTATTTGATACCGAATGTATTTATTTATATACTTGGTCTATTAATGCTGTTAATTTAGGTTGGAATGTTTTCTTTTGTATGATAGAGTTCATAACTACTATATTAATGGGATTATTTTATATTGTACGTAATAATATTTTTAAATTTAACAAATAGATAATAGTTATTTTAATTTAAATTATGGATAATTTTTCACAAACTAAACATAGTTGTAAAAATAAAAAATTTAGTATAAATAATTTATTATTAAAAAAAAGTATTTTTTTTGGTAAACTAAAAAGTAGTTTGGCTAAGTTAGTTAACTGGGGGTTAAGTAACTCTTTATGGCCATATAATTTTGGGTTGTCTTGTTGTTACGTAGAAATGACTACTACTTTTACTGCTGTTCATGATGTTGCTAGATTTGGATCAGAAGTAATTCGTTCATCACCAAGACAATCTGATTTAATGGTTGTAGCTGGTACCCCTTTTGTTAAAATGGCACCAATAATAAAAAAGTTATATGAACAAATGTTAGAACCTAAATGGGTAATATCTATGGGAGCCTGTGCTAATTCTGGTGGTATGTATGATGTATATTCTGTAGTTCAAGGAGTAGATAGAATTATACCTGTTGATGTTTATATACCTGGTTGTCCACCCCGTCCGGAAGCGTATATTCAAGCACTATTGTTACTGCAAAAATCTATAAAAAGTAAGAAACGTCCATTATCATTGGTTGTAAATAATAAAATAGACTATTACAAAAAAATGTAATAACATAAAAAATAATACTTAAATTATTATAAATAATATTAAAGTATCATAAATTTATTATGATAAAAGAATCAAAAAATAATAAAAATTATTTATTAATCGAACAATTAAAAACTTATTTATGTTTAAATAATTTAATTGTACAAAAAACTAAAATAAAATATCCAATAGTATGGATAGATCGTAATTTATTAATAAAAACGATTATTTTTTTAAAACAAAAATTAAGTAAACCATACTCTATGTTATATGATTTACATGGTATAGATGAAAGATTAAGAAAAAACACTAAAAATATACCTAAACTAGATTACACTGTATTTTATCATTTAATTTCTATAGAAAGAAATCATGATATTATACTAAAAGTAGCATTATCAAAGCATAGTTTATGCATACCAACTATAAGTAATATATTTATTAATGCTAATTGGTATGAACGTGAAACTTGGGAAATGTTCGGTATAAAATTTATTAATCATCCTAATTTAACTCATCTTATTATGCCTAAAAATTGGATTGGTCATCCATTACGTAAAGATTATTTAGTTAAAGCAACTGAACAAGAATATAATTATAGTAATAATGATTATTATAATAATGTTATTATGAATAATGAAATGTCTTTTAATCCTAGTACATGGAAAATAAATACAAAAAACAATAACCAACAAAAAAATTTTACTTTTCTTAATTTAGGACCTAATCATCCGTCTGTACATGGTGTATTCCGTTTGGTTTTACAATTAAAAGGAGAACAAATTATTAATTGTATACCTGACATAGGATATCACCATCGAGGAGCGGAAAAAATTAGTGAATTTAAAACATGGCATAATTATATACCATATACTGATCGTATAGAATATCTTGGTGGATGTATAAATGAAATGCCATACATATTAGCAATAGAAAAACTAGCTGGAATTAAAGTATCCGAACGTATAAAAGTGATAAGAGTAATGTTATCTGAATTATTTAGAATTAATAGTCATTTATTATATATAGGTACTTATATTCATGATTTAGGTGGTATGACTCCAATATTTCTAATTTTTACTGATAGACAAAAAATTTATAACATTATAGAACATATTACCGGTGCTAGAATGCATCCAGCATGGTTTCGTATTGGTGGTTTAGCTAGCGATTTACCAAAAGGATGGCAAAAATTATTACAAGAATTAATTAATTGGTTACCTAAAAGGTTAAATAATTATATAAAAATTTCTGTAAATAATAGTATATTACGTAATCGTACTAAAGGAGTTGCTGCTTATAATAGCAAAGATGCTATTAATTGGGGAGTAACTGGTTCTGCCTTAAGAGCTACTGGTATTAATTTTGATGTACGTAAATGTCGTCCATATTCTGGTTACGAAAATTTTGACTTTGACGTTCCAATTGGTAATGGAATCAGTGATTGTTATAATCGATTAATATTAAAAATAGAAGAAATATTTCAAAGTATTAGTATTTTAAAACAATGTTTAAACAACATGCCTAGCGGACCATCTAAAATATATCATAATATAACTACTCCTATTAATAAAAGTTATACTTTAAATAATATAGAATCTTTAATAAACCATTTTATAAATGTTTCTTGGGGACCAAGTATATTAGCCAATGAATCGTTACAAATGGTTGAAGCTACTAAGGGAATAAATAGTTATTATTTAATTAGTGATGGTGGTGTTATGAGTTATAGAACTAGAATTCGTACTCCTAGTTTTCCTCACTTACAACAAATTCCTAGTGTAATTAAAGGAAGTTTTATTCCAGATTTAATTTCTTATCTTGGTAGTATAGATTTTGTAATGTCAGATGTTGATAGATAAAATAAAATAATTTTAATATAAAATATAAATATGTTAGTAAAAGAAGAATATAAAATTATAAATCAAAAAAAGAAATTATATGAACATTCAAGATCATTAATAATAGAAGCTCTAAAAATTGCTCAAACTAAATATGGTTGGGTGTCAAATAAAGAGATTGTTTATATTGCAAAGATATTAAATTTACCGATCAGTGAAATAGAATCAGTAGCAACGTTTTATAGTAAAATATTCCGTAAGTCAGTAGGTAAAAATATTATATATTATTGTGATAGTGTTGTATGTTATTTAAATGGCTGCAATAACATTAAAAAAAGTATTGAATTAATATTAAATATCAAATTAGGTCAGACTACTAAAGATAATAAATTTACATTTTTGCCTACTGGATGTTTAGGAAGATGTGATCATAGTCCAATTATAATGATTAACTATGATATTTATACTAAAGTATTAAAAAAAAATATTATTAATATAATAAACAAGTATTTATGATTAATATAAAAAAAACAGAACATACACATCCATTAACTTGGAGATTACGTAGTGATAATAAACCAGTGTGGTTATCTGAATATATGACAAAATATGGTTATCAAGGAGCTAAAAAAGCATTAGCTATGCATAATAAAGTAATAATTGATATGGTAAAACAATCTAAATTACGGGGTCGGGGAGGTAGTGGTTTTTTTACATATTATAAATGGTTAGCTACTTTAAAAAATACAAAAGATAATATTGGTTATTTAATTTGTAACGCTGATGAAATGGAACCTGGTACCTATAAAGATCGATTATTATTAGAACAGTTACCTCATTTATTAATAGAAGGAATGTTAATATCAGCTTATGCATTAAATATTAATAAGGGATATATTTTTTTACGTTGTGAATATCACAATGAATTAAATAATTTAAATTATGCAATTAATGAAGCATTAGATAATAATTTATTAGGTAAAAATATCTTAGGTAGTAATTTTGCTTTTGAATTAATTACTCACAGTGGAGCTGGACGTTACATTAGTGGGGAAGAAACTGCATTAATTAATTCTCTTGAAGGACGTAGAGCAAATCCAAGATATAAGCCACCATTTCCTACCGATATTGGATTATGGGGAAAACCTACATGTGTTAATAATGTTGAGACATTATGTAATATACCTGCAATAGTATTATATGGGTCTAATTGGTATAGAGGTATTTCTATAAATAATAGTAATGATCATGGTACTAAATTAATGGGTTTTTCTGGTCATGTAAATAATCCAGGATTATGGGAAGTACCTTTCGGTATTATTGCTCGTAATTTATTAGAAAATTATGCTGAAGGGATAATAGATAATAAAAAATTAAAAGCATGGTTACCTGGTGGTATTAGTACAGCTTTGTTATTAGATAAACATTTAGATGTACCTATGGATTTTACTAATATATCTAATGTTGGTAGTAGACTAGGAACGGCAATGGCTATTGCTATAGATGACAGTACTAATATTGTAGATTTAGTTTGTAATATAGAAGAATTTTTTTCACGAGAATCATGTGGTTTATGCACTCCATGTCGTGAAGGATTACCATGGATTGTAAAATTATTAAAATCAATTAAACGAAACCAAAGTACTAAACATGATATGTTAACATTAAAACAGTTATGTTCTACTTTAATGTATGGTAAAAGTTTTTGTGCACATGCACCAGGAGCTATTGAACCATTAAAAAGTGCAATAAAATATTTTTATTTTGAATTTAAATTAGCATCAAAACAGTAGATATATTTGTTATTATGATATAATAACTATTTTAATGTACTTATGGTATTAAAAATGATTACTATCAATATAGATGGAAATTACTATTCGGTTAATGAAGATAATAATTTGTTGCATGTTTGTTTATCTTTAGGTTTTAATATTCCATATTTTTGTTGGCATCCTACATTAGGTAGTATCGGAGTATGTAGACAGTGTGCTGTTAAACAATATAATAATCAACATGATAATATAGGTAGTATAGTTATGTCCTGCATGACTACAATAAATAACAATATGATTATTTCAACTAATCATCATGATATTATTAATTTTAGAAAAAATATTATAGAATTAATGATGACTAATCATCCTCATGATTGTCCAGTTTGTGAAGAAGCTGGAAATTGTCATTTACAAAACATAACTATATTAAATAAACATTTTATAAGAAGATATCGTTTTAATAAACGTATACATAAAAACCAATATTTAGGGCCATTTATTAATCATCACATGAATAGATGCATTAGTTGTTATCGGTGTGTAAGATTTTATTGTAATTATTCTGGTGGTAGTGATTTTGGTGTTTATGGATCAGGTAATAATATATATTTTGGTCGTGTAAATGATGGAATATTAAAAAATAAATTTTCTGGTAATTTAGTAGAAATTTGTCCAACTGGAGTATTTACTAATAAAATATATTCTAAAGTATATGTTAGAAAGTGGGATATAAATTTAACACCTAGTGTATGTTTAAAATGTAGTATAGGATGTAACATCAATATTGGTACTTATTTAGGTTCATTACGTTATATAGAAAATCGATATAATAATGATATTAATGGTTTTTTTCTATGTGATTTAGGTCGTTTTGGTTATTCATCAAATAGGTCTTATTTTATTCGTTATCCAATACATCGTAATATACATAAAATATCTTCAATTAATATTAAAGATACTATTGAAATAGTTGCAAGTTTAATAAAAAATTCCAAAAGAGTTATTGGTTTAGGCTCTCCAAGAGCAAGTATGGAAAATAACTTTGCTTTAAGTAAATTAGTTGGTACAAATAATTTTTATTTAGGTATCTCTCAAAATGAATATGAATTAATATTATTAATATTAAAAATATTAAACAATAGTGGTATTTATATACCATCTTTATTAGAAATAGAAAATTATGACGCTATCCTAATATTAGGAGAAAATATTTCAGAAACTGGAGCTAGGATGGCTTTATCTGTTAGACAGGCAGTAAATAATATATCAAATATAACTAATCAAATAAATATAAAGAATTGGCATAGTGATGCAGTAAAAAATTATACTCAGGAAAGAAAAAATTTATTATTTATTACTAACATTGATGTAACTGATTTAGATGATATTGCAACTTGGTGTTATTATGCATCATTAGATGATCAGGCACGTTTTGGATTTGCATTAGCTAATGCAATAGATAATGCAGCACCTAAAGTTATTGATATAAATGATAAATTAGCAAAAAAAATTTATGATATTGCCTATAGTTTAACTAATGCTAATAAAGTGTTAATTATTAGTGGTACTACTACTAATAAGAATATAATTAAAGCAGCTGCAAATATTGCAATTGCATTAAAAAATAAAAAGATTAATGTTGGCATTAATTTTGTTACTAATTACGCTAATAGTTTTGGTTTATCTTTAATTAAAAATCAGGGTAGTATAGAACAAGCTTTAAATTTATTAGAACATAAAATAGCAGATGGGTTAATTATATTAGAAAATGATTTATATAGATATGTATTAAAAAATAGATTAGATAATTTATTAAATTATATTAGTACAATAATTATATTAGACTACAAGTATAATAATGTTATGAAAAAAGCTAATATTATTATACCAACTACTAGTAATATAGAAAGTAGTGGTACAATAATTAATTATGAAGGTAGGATTCAAAAATTTTTTAAACCATATGATAGGTATTTAAACAGTAAAAGTCATCTGTTAGATAGTTGGTATTGGTTACATAATATAAATAATAAATATTTAAATAAACCAATAGAATGGAAAAGTGTTAATGATGTAACTAAAGCGCTAACTAAATATATACCTAAATTAAGTAATATTAATGTCATGGACATAAATAATAATAATTCAGAAAAACAGGAATTATTCACAAATATACCACGTAATTGTGGTTACAATGCTTTAAGTAATCTATGTACTAAAAAAAATAAATGTTTTTTTACTGATGAAGAACTTTTGAATAAACAAAAAAATATAAATAATTACGAAATAAAATATAATGATATTAATATGAACATATCAGGTAGTAAATATTATAATTACACTAATACAAATATTAAGATATTTAGTAAAAAAATTGGAAATATGCATTATTTTAATTACGTAAATAACAATAAAAAATCTAGATGGTTAATTGTTCCATATTGGCATATGTTTGGTAGCGAAGAAACATCACAAAAATTAAAGGTAATTAAACAAGTTACTTTATCAGCATATATTATAATTAGTTACGAAGATGCAAAAGTACTTAGTGTTAAAAATAATTCATTAGTTACCTTTACTTGCATGGGTAATAATTTTACTCTACCTGTAAAGTTAAGTAATAAATTATGTTCTGGTAATGTAGGATTACCAATAGGATTTCCTGGAATTCCAATATGTTTATCTGAATTAGCTATTAATGATATAAGAAAATAACTACGTATTATGTTTAATTTAATTAGCTTAGTAAAATTAATAATATTATTACTAACTATAGTAATAGCTGCTGCTTATATTAGTTTTATTGAAAGACGAATATTAGCATTAGTACAACACAGATATGGTCCTAATAGAGTTGGTCCATATGGAATATTACAAGTAGTTGCTGATATGATTAAAATGTTATTTAAAGAAGATTGGACGCCAAAATTTAGTAATAAATATTTATTTAACATTGCTCCAATTATATCATTTATCTATATGTTACCAATATTCATTATTGTACCAATTACAGCCGATATATTTTTATCTAAATTAGACATAGGTATACTGTTATTTTTAGCTCTTTCAGGAATATCTGTTTACCCAATAATACTAGCTAGTTGGGCTAGTAATAATAAATATGCTATGCTAGGAGCTATACGAGCTGTTGCACAAGTAATTAGTTATGAGGTATTTTTAGGACTATCTATTATGGGGGTAGTGGTTAAATCTAAGTCATTTAATTTAATAAATATAGTTGAATCACAACAACATTTATGGAATATTGTACCTCAATTTTTAGGATTTATTAATTTTTTTATAGCTAGTTTAGCTATTTGTCATCGTCATCCTTTTGATCATCCTGAGTCGGAACAAGAATTAGTTAGTGGATATCATATTGAATATTCTGGTATAAAATTTAGTTTGTTTTTCATAGGTGAATATATTAGTATAATTGCAACATCAACTATGATAGTAATTATTTTTCTTGGTGGAGGTTATGGACCAATATTATCTGCTTATTTATGGTTTACTATAAAACTAATATTCTGTATTATGTTGTTTATTTTAATTAGAGCGTCGTTACTTAGACCAAAATATGATCATATTATAACATTTAGTTGGCTAGTTTGTTTACCAGTATCTTTAATAAATTTATTAGTTACTACGTTTGTGTATTTATTTAATAAATAAGAAATAATAATTTAGATTATGTTTATATTTATTCTAAAAAAAATTAGGAATACAATTATTGCTATAGGTACAATAATACGTAGTATTTATTTAGTGGGATTACAAGCTTTAAATAAAAGGGAGACTATTTTATACCCGGATAAAGATATTTATCTATCTGATAAATTTAGAGGTAAAATAGTACTAACACGAAATAATGATGGAACAGAACGTTGTGTAGCTTGTGGTTTATGTGCCGTAGTTTGTCCAGTGAATTGTATTTTCTTACAAAAGAATGAAGATGACAATGGTCGTTGGTATCCAAAAATTTTTCAGATTAATATGGCAAGATGCATATTCTGTGGTTTTTGTGAAGAAGCTTGTCCCACTTTAGCTATTCAATTAACTAAGGATTTTGAGTTAAGTAGTTATAATAGAAATAATTTATTATATAAAAAACATAATTTATTGGTTTCTAATACTGGAAAATATCATAATTATAATTTTTATCAAAAATCTGGATTATTAAAAACTAATAAATGTAATCTTAAATGTAAGAACAAACTAGTAGATACAAAAAGTTTGTTACCTTAATATACCTTAAGTAAAGTATAAGGAATTAAATGATATTATTATTTTATATTGCTACTATATTATTAATTATAGTTAGTGTTTTAGCTGTATTTACTAATAATATTATGCATGCTTTGCTATATTTTGCATCATCTTTATGTTTTACATCATGTATATTATTTTTACTAAAAATGGAATTGGCTGGAATATTAGAAATTATTTTATATGCTAATGCAATTGTTGTGTTATTTACCGTAATTATTATGTTATTTAATGAAAACTCTAGTAATTGTATAATATACAAAAAGACTACCTTATGTATGTTAATACCATTAATTATGCTAATATTATTAATTTATATTAACAATATTAATTTTACAGAATATAAAGAGATATTATTCACTATTCATGATATTAGTATATTTCTTTTTCAGAATTATATATTACTAGTTGAATTAATTTCGTTATTATTACTAACTACTATAGTGTTAGTATTATGTATTAATAGAAAATAAAAATATGATTTCATTGTCTTACGGATTAATTATTACATTTACTATATTCATAATAGGACTTATCGGGTTAGTATTGCATCATAATATGATTTTTATGTTAATTAGTATAGAAATTATGTTCAATGCTGTAGCTTTAGCATTTATAGTATTAGGTAATTATTTAGGACAAATTGATGGTTTTATTATGTATCTAGTAATAATTAGCATTGCTGCTGTTGACACCAGTATTAATTTATCATTAATATTAAAGGCATATCGTACATATAATATTATTAATATTTATGATATACATTAAGGATATTATATGAACTTATTATATTTATTAATATTATTTCCGTTTATAGGATATCTATTATTTTGTTGCGTTAATAGAAATAATTATTTATTAATAAATTTTATTAATCTCTTTGTTGTTATATTGTTAATAGTAACTATTACAATGGTTACTATTTATTATAGTAATAATACTATAATGATAAAACAAACATTATGGAAATTACTTTTACCAAAGATAACACTAACATACTCATTATGTTTAGATCAACTATCATTAGTCATGTCTTGGTTAACTATAGGAATAGGATCATTAATTAAAATATATTCATTATGGTATATGAATAAAAAAGATGGTTACTCAAGATTTTTTGCTTATATTGATTTATTTATTACTACTATATTAATAGTAATACTAGCAGATAATTTATTTTTCATGTTTTTTGGATGGGAATTAGTTAGTTTTTGTAGTTATCTATTGATAGGATTTTATTATCGTGTGGATAATAATTATTATTCTGCTATGAAATCTTTTATCATGAACCGATTTAGTGATATATTTTTAATGATAGCAATATTTTTAATTTATTATGAATTTAATAGTTTTAATTTTAACGATATTAATCATAATTTAAATCTTTATCATAGTAAAACTGTTTTGTCACTAATTACATATATGATAACTATTGGAATTATTGGTAAATCAGCGCAATTTCCATTACATTCATGGTTAAAAGATGCAATGGTAGGACCAACTCCAGTATCAGCTTTAATTCATTCTACTACTATGGTAACAATTGGAATATATTTAGTTATTCGCGTTCATAAAATTTTTATGCTTACACCAAATACATTATTATTTATGCAGTATATAGGAATTATAACAATAATTATAGCTAGTTTATCAGCATTGTTACAAAATAATATTAAAAAAATATTAGCATATTCTACTGTTAGTCAAATTAGTTATATGTTAATAACATTAAGTATTGGTGCTTGGCATGCATCTTTATATTATTTAATTATACATGCATTTTGTAAATCATTATTATTTCTTTGTACTGGTGTACTAATTAAGATTTTTAATGAACAACATATATTTAAATTACCTTCGATAAAAAGATTACCTATTGTACCATATATAGGTTTTTTAATTGGGGGTAGTTCTTTATCAGCATTTCCAATTATTACAGCTGGTTTTTATTCTAAAAGTAATATGATTAATCATGTTTTAATCAATAATAATCATTATTTATTTTATATTATGATATTTAGCACTATCATAACTACAATGTATATTTTTCGTGTTATACTAACTATATATAATAAAATTAGTGTTGAATTTAAGATATTAAATGATTTTAATATTTATCGTGACATACCAATTATTATATTAACTATACTAGCTACTGCTATCGGGGCAATAATAGTTTCTCATCAAATTAATATTATTGATTATGATAATTACGTTAATCATATATTATTAGAATTAATTTTTATTATCATTAACATTATTAGTCTTGTTATATCCATTGGTATTTGGTATTACCAAATATTATTTATCAATAATAATAATTATTATTTATGTATAAGATACATATTATTATATGGATTAGATCAATTATATAAACACACTGTTGTAAAATTTTATTGTTTAATTACTAATCAATTAAGATGTGATCCATTAGTAAAATTAGTTAATTTTATCGTTTTTATGTTAAAATATATTAGTAATATTATATTATATACTGAAACCAATGTATTACATTGGTATATTAACAGTATACTAATAGGATTAGTTACAATATTATCTATATATATTATTGTATAATGTTATATTTTTAAAATCATTTGTTATGTTATTAATCTGGTTAATAATTATTCCTATAATTGGTGGTTTTTTTTGCTGGCAATGTGAACGTATTAATAATATTTTACCTCACATTATTGCAATTGTTACTTTGCTTGTAGAAGCATTATTATTTTTTTTAGTGTACCAAAAATGTCAAAATACAATATATTCTAATCATACACCATGGTTATTAACGTATAATATTCCTTGGATACCAACTATTGGGATTAATTTTGTTTTAGCTATAGATAATTTAACAATTATGATGTTGTTATTAACAATTTTATTAGGATTAATATCAATATTATGCATATCAGTAAATGATTATCCTAATATAGGATTATTTTATTTTAATATACTAATTATTATTAGTAGTACAATTGGTATATTTTTATCAATTAATATGTTTTTATTTTTATGTTTTTGGGAAATAGTTAATATCCCGATATATTTTTTAACTACTAATTTTGGCTATAATCAATTGATTAATAAAACTTTATGTTTAAAAGCTGCAACTAAATTTTTTATATATTCTCAAATTAGTAGTTTGTGTATATTAAGTGTTATTGTTACTTTAGCTAGTATATACCATAACAACTATGGTATATGGAGTTTTAATTATCAAGATTTAGTATCTCTAAAATTAAATCAACACACTGAATATTTATTAATGTTAACATTATTTATAGCATTCGCTATTAAAATACCCATTATACCTCTGCATAATTGGTATGTAGATATACAAACATATGCTCCAGCTAATGGAGCTATGGATTTAAATGGTTTTTTGTTAAAAACAGCAATATATGGTATTATACGTTTCTGTATACCATTTTTTCCAATTAGTTCCAATAAATTTATATTAATTGTATCTATCATTAGCATATTTAATATTCTTTATGGTGCTATAATGTCATTCAATCAAACAGATATAAAGAGAGTAATATCATACATGAACATATCCCATATGGGACTGCTGTTAATAGCAATATATAATATTTACAATATTGCTTACTTTGGTATTATAATATTTATAATATCACATAGTATATCTGCTGCTGGATTAATTATTGTGACAGGATATTTTTATAAATATTTAGGTACAAGAAATATTAATAATATTAGTGGGTTATGGGATAATATGGGTATTGTACCAGCATTATTAATAATATTAATTATTTCTATATTTGGGTTACCTGGTACTGGTAATTTTATGGGTGAATTTATAATATTGTTAACTAATTTTAGTATTAATCCAATACTAACAATAATTACTATTATTAGTTTACTATTATTAGTTATACCTTCATTAAGAGTAATACAATTAGTGTGTTATGGTAAATATAAATTAGCCAATAAACCTATATTTAGTGTTACTAAAAAAGATCAATTAATATTATTACTACTAGTAATAATAGTACTATTATTAGGGTTATATCCACAACTAGTTTTAAGTATTTTATTTAAGTAAATAATATATAAGTACTTTTAATACTATGATTAATTATGAGTTAATTACATTACTACCACTAATAATAATTAGTGGATCAATATTTTTAGTTACATGTACAATTATATTAAATTGTACGACGATAATTAACTATATGATTACTATTATTGGAGTATTTTGTGCATTAATAATTACAATTGTTAATAAACATAATATAATTAATATTAGTAATTTAATTGTTATTAATAATCACACAAAATTATTTAGTATATTAATATTAATAATCAGTATAATTAATATTACACAAATTAATAATTGGATGAAGTTATCTAATATTAGATATGATGAAGTTTATTTATTTATCTTAATCACAATTATTAGTTCTTACTTATTAATAAATACTAATCACTTAGCAGTTGTATTATTAGGTATGGAATTAACATCTATATCTTTAATTGGAGTAATAAATTATAAAACTAATTATTATATAGTTAGTATATCAATTAAGTATATGATTATTTCTATTATAACATTATTATTAATTATGTTAGGTACATTACTAATTTACAATAGTAGTCATAGTTTACTGTTAGTTACAAAACATATTATTAGTAATAAGCAAATTTATATATCAGGATTAATTATACTATTAATTGGTATGTGTTTTAAATTATCATTGGTACCATGTCACTTATGGGTTAATAATATTTATCAACATGTACCAATTCCGATCTTAATTATGTTTAATATAACAGTTAAATTAGCTGTATTTGTTATATTATTTAAATTGGTATTATATAATTTATTAAATAATGATAATTTTGTACATATAGTAATGGCTATTTCTGTTTTATCTATTATTACAGGTAATTTAATGACACTAAATCAAACTAATCTTAGAAAGATAATCGCTTATTCTTCAATATCGCATATTGGTTATTTATCAATTGGATTAGTAATTGCATATTATAATAATGATTTTATACCAATAGTATTTAGCAACATTGTGAATTATATTATTGCTAATTTAAATATTATTACAATTATACATATAATTAGTAACTATCAAAATAAGAAACATGATATGTTACCATTATCATTGTGTTATGGAATATTTTATAAATACCCACTATTGACAAGTTTACTAATAATTAATATATTGTCATTATCTGGTATTCCGGTAACTTTAGGATTTGTTAATAAATTTTATATGTTTTTATACATTAGTAATTATCATATTTGGTGGTTAATGATTACTATGGTAGTAACTACTGTGGTTGGTTTTGTCTATTATTTACGTATTATTAGTAGTACTTACAAACACACGAATTATGATAATGTTATTAGTTATGATATAACTAAAATAATTTGTTTAGTGTATACTATCATTTTTTCTTTATTATTATTAATACTAGGTATATATCCAAATTTATTATTTAATTTATTTAAGACTTATACTGTAATATAATTATTATTTGTTTATTATAATATTTTATGTTGATTTAATACACTTAAATTTTTTGCATTAATATGATATTAGATAAGGTTACTGACATATTATTAACACAAAATAAAATTACACATAGTGATTTATTTTCTGTACTAGGATATGTTAATAATTATAATATATATTATTCCGATATATACATGCAATTGTCATATTATGAACAATTAGTAATGGAAAATAATATTATTAAACATAATAATTATAGTGTTGACAATGGAGTTGGTATTAGAGTTATTCGTAATAATAGTACTGGATTTGCTTATGCTAATCAAATCAATAATAATACGTTACAAAAAAGTATTGTATTAGCTCGTGATATTACTAATCAATATGGTACTTTTAAAGTAAAAATATTAACCCCTCAAGATGTACAACACAATATTTATTCTCATAATAATCCATTAAATAGTTTAAGTATGGATGATAAAGTGTCATTACTACATAGTATAAATCATACGGCAAGAAGTATGGATCGAAGGGTAAAAGAAGTTATTGTGACATTATCTAGTTCTTATGAGTATATATTAGTTGCTACATCGGATGGGATATTAACTGCTGATATTAGACCATTAGTTAATTTATTAATAAGTATTCAAGTGGAACAAGATAATAAAATTGAATGGGGATCAAGTAGTAGTAGTAAGAGAGTAGATTATAAATATTTTCTTGAAGAGAATATTTGTATGCGTGATTTAATACATAATGCCTTAAAAATCGCGTTAGTTAATTTATCTGCTATTCCGGCACCTGCAGGTACAATGCCTGTGGTATTAGGATCAGGTTGGCCAGGAGTATTATTACATGAAGCTGTAGGTCATGGTTTAGAAAGTGATTTTAACCGACAAGGTAGTTCAGTATTTAGTAATAAATTAAATAAGCTAGTTATATCAGAATTATGTACTATTGTTGATGATGGTACTTTAAAAGATTCTAGAGGATCATTAGTAATTGATGATGAAGGTACTCCTAGTCAATATAATATACTAATTAAAAATGGTTATCTAGTAAAATATATGCAAGATAAATTAAATGCTAAATTAATGGGATTAAATCCAACTGGTAACGGTCGTAGAGAATCATATGCACATTTACCAATACCAAGAATGACTAATACATATATGTTACCAGGTAATGTTAATAATCAAGATATTATTAAAAGTGTTAATTATGGTATATATGCTGTAAACTTTAGTGGGGGGCAAGTAGATATTACTTCTGGTAAGTTTGTATTTTCAACTTCGGAAGCTTACTTAATAAAAAATGGATATATAAATAAACCAATTAAAAATGCAACATTAATTGGATCAGGTATTGAAATTATGAATAACATTTCTATGGTTGGTAACGATCTAAAAATAGATAGTGGCATTGGTTTATGTAGTAAGAATGGACAAACTATCCCAGTTACTGTAGGACAACCAACAATAAAAATAGATCAAATGGTGGTTGGAGGAACTAAAATAAAATAATAAGAAACTTCTTTTAGTCAATATTTAATAAATCATCACCGTGCATATCTATCATTTCTAATGCTTTACCACCACCTCTAGCAACGCAAGTAAGTGGATCATCAGCAATAACTACTGGAATACTAGTTTTATCCATAATTAATTGATCTAAATTGACTAATAATGCACCACCACCAGTTAATATCATCCCTTTTTCTGAAATATCAGAAGCTAGTTCTGGGGGACATTGTTCTAGTGCAATCATTATAGCACTAATAATACCTGTTAAAGTTTCTTGTAAAGCACCTAATATTTCTTCAGAATTTAAGCTAAAACTACGAGGAATACCTTCTGCTAAATTACGTCCTCTAACTTCAATAGTTTTAATTTCGTCATTATTATTAATACAAGCTAATCCTATACTATTTTTAATTCTTTCTGCTGTTACTTCTCCTATTAACGAACCATAATTTCTACGAACATAATTTATAATAGCTTCATCAAAACGATCACCTCCAATTCTTACTGAAGAAGAATATACTACCCCATTCAAAGAAATAACTGCTACCTCTGTAGTTCCTCCACCAACATCAACAACCATAGAGCCAACTGCTTCTGATACTGGTAATCCAGCACCAATAGCTGCTGCCATTGGCTCATCAATTAAAAATACTTCTCTAGCACCTGCTCCTTGAGCAGATTCTTTAATAGCTCTACGTTCTACTCTAGTAGCTCCAACAGGTACACAAACTAAAACTCTAGGACTAGGGCGCATAAAACTATTACTATGAACTTGTTTAATAAAATGTTGTAACATTTTTTCAGTAATAAAAAAATCAGCAATCACCCCATCCTTCATTGGTCTAATAGCAGAAATATTACCAGGAGTACGACCTAACATTAATTTTGCTGCACTACCAACAGCAGCAACATTTTTTGGACATCCCATACGATCATGTCTAATAGCAACAACAGATGGTTCATTTAATACAATTCCTTGTCCACGAACATATATTAAAGTATTTGCTGTTCCTAAATCTATAGATAAATCGTTAGAAAAAATACCTCTTATTTTTTTTAACATAATAAAAATAATAAATAACTTAAATATTAAAACTTATTTATTTTTAGATAAAAAATAAATTAAATATACATTTTAAATTTAAAATAAAATATATACACTCTACTACTTTAGTAGTAATATAATAAATAATAAAATATTAATAAGTTTAAATTTTTTAAATTTTTATAATTAAAACACATGCATAATAAGTTTAATATACTATTAATTAATGGACCAAACATTAATATTTTATCATTAAGAGAAAGTAAATATTATAATAATATTAATATTAACAATATTATACGTAATCTTAAATTATTAGCAAATAAATTAAAAGTTAATTTTAATTATTTTCAATCTAATGCAGAGCATAAGATAATTAATTGTATTCAACAGTCGTATAGTAATGTTAATTTCATACTGTTTAATCCAGCAGCTTTTACACATACTAGTATTGCATTAAGAGATACATTAATAGCAGTTAATATACCATTTATAGAAATACATATTTCTAATATATATGCAAGAGAACATTTTCGTAATTGCTCATACTTTTCTGATATTGCATTAGGTACAATATCAGGTTTAGGATCAGAAGGATATTATTTTGCTTTACAAAAAGCAGTAAAATACTTAACAAGTAAACAATAAATTTTATAATTTGGATTATACTATGAAAATTAATAAAATAAAGAAATTAATAGCTTTAATTGAAAATTCTAGTATTCTAGAATTAGAAATTAGAGAAAATCAGGATACTATTAAATTAAGTCGTAATAATTTTAATATAAACCATAAATTAGTAAAACAACATAAAAATAATAATCAGACAGATAATAAATTAGAAGATACAAATGAAAATAATATAATAAGATCACCTATGGTAGGTACTTTTTATTACACGCCTTATCCAAATGCAAAACCATTTATTCAAATAGGACAAAAAATTAATATTGGTGATATCTTATTTATTATTGAAGCAATGAAAGTAATGAACCAAATTAAATCAGAAAAATCAGGTATAATAAAAAATATTTTATTAAAAAATGGACAACCAGTAGAATTTAATGAACCATTGATAATTCTTGAAAAATAAATATGTCATATAAAATTGTTATTGCTAACAGAGGAGAAATTGCCTTACGTATTCTTAGAGCATGTAAGGAATTAGGTATTAAAACAGTAGCTATACACTCAACTATAGATAAAAATCTAAAACATGTGTTTTTAGCAGATGAAACAATATGTATAGGTCTACCAGAACCTAAAAATAGTTATTTAAATATTCCAGCAATTATATCTGCAGCAGAAATTACTAAATCAACAGCTATTCATCCAGGTTATGGTTTTTTATCAGAAAATGCTAATTTTGCTGAACAGGTAGAAAAATCTGGGTTTATTTTTATTGGACCAAAAGCTAATACCATAAGACTAATGGGTAATAAAATCCTTGCCATAAAAACTATGAAAAGAATGGGGATACAATGTATTCTAGGATCAAATTATCTATCATTAAATGATACAAAAAAAAATATTAATATAGCTAATAATATTGGTTATCCTTTAATAATTAAATCAGTATACGGTGGTGGTGGTCAGAATATGTATATCATACATAATGATAAAGATTTAATTTCATCACTAAATCTTATAAAAACAGAAGAAAAAATTACTAGTAATCATTATTCAATTTATATTGAAAAATATCTAGATAATCCTAGACATATTGAAATACAAATTATAGCTGATAATTACGGTAATGTAGTTACATTATATGAACGAGATTGTTCAATACAACGCCGTTATCAAAAAATTATAGAAGAAGCTCCAGTATTTAATATCAATAGTAATTTACTAAAGAGTATTAGAGATAAATGTATTGAGATTTGCATCGCAATTAATTATAGAGGAGTAGGTACATTTGAATTTTTATATCAAGATAATAAGTTCTACTTTATAGAAATGAATACTAGAATTCAGGTAGAACATACAGTAACTGAGATGATTACTGGTATAGATATAGTTAAAGAACAATTATTAATTGCGCTTGGACAACCATTATCAATAAAACAAAGTGATATTAATATTTTAGGTCATGCTATTGAATGTCGAATCAATGCAGAAGATTCTGATAAATTTATACCAAGTGCTGGTAAAATTAATTATTTTCATCCTCCTGGAGGATTAGGTGTTCGTTGGGAATCTCATATCTACAATGGATATAAAGTTCCTATATACTATGATTCTATGATTGGAAAACTAATATGTTTTGGTAAAAATAGAAATATTTCTATTTTACGTATGAAAAATGCTTTAAATGAATTAATTATAGATGGAATAAATACAAATATTAAATTTATTAATTCAATTATTAATAATAGTTATTTCCAACAACAAGGTATATTTAATACAAAATGCTTATAATTTCTCAGATTATAAGCTTTAAATTCTCTTACATCATGATTGATTTAACTTGTGTTATTTCTATTCTTTTTGCTAAATGAGTAAATGAGTTAATTCTACTAGTAATTAATTTAGAGTAATTAACATGATTAACCCATACTAACCTAGTATTAAGAAATAATTCCGTTTTTTCTACCAAAGTAGGTAAAATAGGTTTAAGGTAAGCCATAATAATAGCAAATAAATGTATACCCATAGAACAAATATCTTGTAAATCATGATAATTATCTTTTTTTGTTAATAACCATGGCTTATTATTATGAATAAAAATATTAGCTAAATCGGCTAAATATATAACTTTTCTTATTACTAAACTAATATTTAGCTGTTCAAAAGCTATTTGAATATCATTAGATGAATTAATAAAAATATTATTTAATGTTTGATCAAATATCTTATTTGACAAATATCCACTAAATTTATCTATTATAAATTTAGCACTTCTTGCTGCTAAATTAATTATCTTATTAATAATATCATTATTAATTTTTTGTACAAATTCTTCTAAATTAAAATTAATATCACTAATACCTAATGTTAACTTACTAGCATAATAATAACGTAAATAATCAGCATCTAATACAGATAAATATGAATTAGCTGTAATAAAATTATTTTTTGATTTAGATAATTTTTCTCCATTAATATTAACATGTCCATGTACAAATAATTTAGTAGGTTTACGGAAATTAATACTATGAAGAATTGCAGGCCAAAATAAACTATGAAAATATACAATATCTTTACCAATAAAATGGTATAAGTATGTATTGGAATGTTCACACCAAAATTCATAGAAATCAACATTTTTATTTTTCTGACAAAAATTTTTAAAGGTACTTATATAAGCAATAGAAGCATCTAACCATACATAAAAATATTTATTAACTTCTTTAGGTATCAAAAAACCAAAATAAGGAGCATCTCTAGATATATTCCATGGTTTTAATCCAATGTTAAACCATTCTTTAACTTTATTTATTATACAATAATCTAAAACACCAGAATTAATCCATTTATATAATATATTATTAAATATTGGTAAATCAAAAAATAAATGTTTAGACATACGTATTTCTGGAGTTGTGTTAGATAGTACAGATTTAGGATTTATTAATTCTAGTGCGTTGTATGTAGTACTACAAATTTCACAAAAATCACCATATTGCTTAGAAGAAAAACATTTAGGACAAGTACCAATAATAAATCGATCTGGTAAAAATAAATTATGTTTAACATCATATAACTGAGCAATTACATCACTATATATTAATTTTTTTTGTTTTAATTTTGTGTAAATACTAATTATTAATTCTTTATTTTCAACACTATGTGTTGAATAATAATTATCATAATCAATATTAAATTTACATAAATCACTAGTATGTTCCAAATACACTTGATGAATCATATCATCTATAGATAATCCTAATTTTTTTGCATGCAATATAATTGGTGTACCGTGAGCGTCATCAGCACAGATAAAATAAACTGTATTACCAATTAATTTCTGATAACGTACCCATATATCAGCTTGTATATGTTCATACATATGACCTAAATGAATTGGTCCATTAGCATATGGTAATGCACATGTTACTAGTATCTTTTTGTACATATATATCAACTACTTAATAATTTTTAAATTAAAAATAATAATTTATTTTTTATTATACAATAGTTAAATACTATATTTAATATGTATTTAAAGAATAAAATAAATTATTTTATAAAATATATATTAATTCATTTTTATTATTAAATTTACTATAATAAAATATGATATTTTATATTTTATATTTAATTTTATGGTAAATAAATTTAACCAATGTATTATAATTGGTATTACTGGTGCTTCTGCTTCTGGAAAAAGTCTTATTGCTAGTACTTTATATAAAGAACTACGAGAACAAGTTGGAGATCATAATATAGGTATTATACCAGAAGACAGTTATTATAAGGATCAGAGTAATATTAAAATTATTGAAAGAACAAAAACAAATTATGATCACCCAAATTCTATGGATCATAATTTATTATTACAACATATATATAAATTAAAATCTGGATTACCAATTAGGATACCTATTTATAGCTATACAGAACATACAAGAACACAAATCACAAGGTATTTATCACCAAAAAAAGTTATAATTTTAGAAGGTATATTACTTTTGACTAACATAAAACTAAGAAAAGAAATGAATTTTTCTATTTTTATAGATACTCCACTAGATATTTGTTTAGTAAGACGTATTAAACGTGATGTTAATGAACGAGGTAGATCAATAGATTCAGTAATTTATCAATATAAAAAAACAGTTAGACCAATGTTTTTTCAATTTATTGAACCATCTAAACAATATGCCGATATTATCGTACCTAAAGGAGGAAAAAATAGAGTAGCAATAGATATTTTAAAAGCAAAAATTAGCCAATTTTTTAAATAATTTTTAACAAAAATTATTCTTACTTAGTATAGGAATAATAGAGTCAACCTTTGCTAACATTTCATCAAATTCAGATTTCATATCACTGTCTAATACAATACCAGAACCAACAGAACAATAAATTTTATTATTATTCATAATTAAAGTTCTAATACTAATATTAGTATCCATATTACCACAGTAACTAATATAACCAATACTACCACACCATAAATTTCTTCTATTAGGTTCTAATTGTTCTATAATATTTATAGCTTTTAATTTAGGAGTTCCAGTAATTGACCCACCAGGAAAACATGAATTTAATAATTCAAGATTACTATATTGCTGCATCAATTTAGCATTAATAGTACTAACTATATGATGTATAGATTTATAAGTTTCTAATTTTAACAATGATGATATATATACACTACCAGGTATAGATAATTTACTAATATCACTACGTATTAAATCAACAATCATAATATTTTCAGCTTTATCTTTAGCGGAATTTAGTAATTTAGTAATTTGTAAATTATTATCATTAGTATTATCTAATTTTCTTATAGTACCTTTAATTGGACTAGAAGTAATATTTCTATTATTTACTTTTATAAATCTTTCTGGAGATAAACTAATAATAGAACAATTATCAAATTTTATAAAGGCTGAAAAAGGAGCTTGATTATAATTTAGTAATTTATTAAAAGCAATTACTTCGTTTCCACAATACTCAGTACTAAAACGTTGTGCTAAACATACTTGGTAACATTCACCAGAATACAGACATTGTTTAACATAATTAAATTTACTTTTATATTCAGATAAGGTCATGTTAGATTTCCATGATTTTACTGAAAAATTAGTATTAATCTTAATATTATTATTATTTATTAATATTTTAATATTACTTAATATCTTACTTAAGTTATTATAACCAATTAAAATATTAATTTTCTTTTTATGATCAGTTATTATAGCCCAATTATAAATACCAACTATCATATCTGGAATATTTATATCATTTTTGGTAATTGTAGGTATATGTTCAATGTTACGTATTAAATCATAACCAAAAATACCAACTGCCCCACCGTGAAATGGTATCTCGCTATTAAAATTAGTTTTAATTTTTAGTTTATTTAAATATTTGTTAACTAACAAAAAAGGATTTTCATTACTAAATAAAACATTATTTTTATGTTGTATTTTAGTTATTTTCCCATATGTAACTAATTTAACTATTGGATCAGTCACAAAAATATCATAACGACAGTTTTGATTATTACTTCTTCCAGAATGTAATAACATTGTCCATGACTTATTGTATAATTTTAACAATAAAGATAGTACAAAATCATCTTTGTATGGTAGAGTTAATAAATTTAATGACATATATCATAATAATATTAAATTTATATTTAAAATACAACTAAAATTAGTATAATGTGTTTTAATTATGAACATACTAATTATTAATAATTCAACAACTGATTATTCGATAGCTTTAATAAATCAATATAATATAACATTATGTGGTATTTTAATAAATAATAATGATTATATTAATTATTTATTAACAACAATTAATAATGTTTTTTTTAATTCTAATATTTCTTTAAAAGAACTACACGCATTAGCGTTTAATAACGGACCAGGTAGTTTTACTAAAATTAGAATAATTAATAGTATAGCTCAAGGATTATCATTTAGTAATAATATACCATTAATTAGTATATCTAACCTTGTTGTACTAGCTGAAGGAGCATGGCGTTGTACTAAAACTAAAAAAATACTGGTTGCTAACTATGCATATAATAATAAATTATATGTTGCTAAATATTGCAAAAATGATAATAATTGGTATTTAAACAATAAAATTATTTTATTGGATATTAAAGATATTATAGATTTTTGTAACAACCTATTAGGTAATTGGGTGTTAACTGGTAATTTTTGGTTTTTGTATCCTAAGAAAAAATCTTATGTAAGTAGTAAATTTACTATACTAAATAGTAATAATTGTAATATATTGGATATGTGTGCATTAGTAATAAATAAATTTAATATGAATAAATTAACTAAATTAGAAAATATAGTATCAATATATATTTAATAAAATTTATTATTAAACATATTTAATTGTGGTAAATTTATATATAAAAATAATTTTAAAATATTTAATAATTATAAATTAATATAGATAGTTTATTAAACTAATATTCTTAAATATATAGTAAAATTATTTTAGTATTAAATATAATTAATAAACTTAATATGAATAATTTATTAGAAGTAAAAGAAAAAATTTGTTATGCAAAAAAAATTATCAATGAGTTATTAACATTAGTTAGTAATTATTCTGCTACTGCAGCAATTAACTTTATTACTACAATTGGTAGTACATTTAGTACATATAACAATAAAATAGAATATATTAAATCTCACAACCATAGTAATATTACTATTGATATTTTTTTTAAAAATAAAAAAAGTAGTACTTCATCAAGTAATATTAAATTAAAAGAATTAATTAAAATAGTTCATAATTTAATTAATATAACTAAATATTTATCTCCAGATAATGCTCATAATCTAGCAGATTTAAAACAATTAGCTATTAACGAGATACCAAATTTAAATTTATTTAATCCATATAACTTAACATCTAATAAATGTATAGATATAATAAATTTGGTCGAGCAATCAGCTAAAAAATATAGTAAATTAATTAATAGTACCTATGGATATTTAGATTACTGTTATACTATGCGAACATTTGGTAACAGTTACGGTATGTTACAAAGTTATACTTATAGTTGTTATCAAATATATTGTCAAGTAATTGCAAAAAACAATAATACTATGGAACGAGATTACTACTATACTATAAATTCTGATTTTAATAAATTAGAACCGTATAATATAGTAGGTGAAAGAGCAGCATATCGTGCTATACAAAGACTTAATTCTAATGTAATAAAAACTAAACAATATCCTGTAATATTCTTATCAGAAGTAGCTACTGAACTATTTTATTATTTAGCAAAAGCTATTAATGGTTATAATGTATATAAAAAGTCTACTTTTTTAATAAAAAAATTTAAGAAAATTATATTTCCTAGTTGGTTAAATATTATTGAGCGCCCAAATGTTCCATATGAACTTGGATCAACTCCATTTGATCGTGAAGGAGTAAAAACTAATGATATTTTTATTATAAAAAATGGGGTGTTAAATACTTGGTTATTAGATAGTTACTCATCTAGAAAATTAAATCTTGATAATAATGGGCATGCTGGAGGAATTTATAATTGGTATGTAACAAGTAATAATATTAACTTTAGTGATCTATTAAAGTTAATGCATAATGGTATATTAGTAACAGAATTAATGGGACATGAAGTAAATATTAATAATGGTAATTACTCTAAAGGAGTATTTGGATTTTTAATAAAAAATGGTCGTATTTCTTATCCAATAAGTGGAATAACTATTGCTAGTAATTTAAGTGATATGTTTAGTAATATTAGTAGCATTAGTAATGATATCGAATTAAGAAGTAATATTAAATGTGGATCATTATTAGTTAATAATATGAATATTGCCGGTTTATAGTTTTAACTTAACACATTCTTGATAATACGATAATATATTTTTACTAGTTGTTGTAAGTCAATTACGTTTACACATTCATTTTCTTGATGAATAGTTTTACTTATTAAACCTAGTTCAATTATTTGAGTTCCTAACTTATTAATAAATCTTCCATCAGAAGTACCACCGTTATTATTAATGCTAGGAATAATACCTTGATAAAAATTAATTGCTTCTTTAACTATACTGAATAATTCACCAGTGTTACTAACAAAAGCATTACTGGATATTATCCAGTTAATTTCATAATCTAAATTATATTTATTAATTAATGATTCAATTTTATCTTTAATAATAGATACTTTAAGTTTATAATTAAAACGAAAATTAAGTTGCATTATTATTTTTTTTGGGGTTGTATTAACATGATTATTATCAGTAATAATATTAATAACTTGAAAAGTAGTTGGTGGTGTCATTAAACTTAATAAATTTAAATTTTCTATAATTTTTGATATTTGATTAATTATATTTGTTATTTGATAAATAGGATTAGCTAAAATATTGCAATAAGCAACATGTTTTTGTTTACTATGAATAGTTAAATTACAAGTTAATGATCCTCTACGACCATTTTTTATATTATCACCTAATTTATAAATACTAGATGGTTCTCCAATAATACAATAATTTATATTTTTATTTATACTAATTAATTTATCAACTATTTTAATAGTGCCATTAGTAGCTTCTGACTCCTCATCAGAAGTAATTAAAAATAATAAAGTACCTAAATGATGTGGATTATATTTTAAAAAATATTCTGTTGCTACTATCATGGCTGATAGTGCTCCTTTCATATCCACAGAACCCCTACCATATAACATTCCATTGTATAAAGTAGGATTAAAAGGATTAAAATACCAATTGTTAATATTTCCAGGACCAACTACATCAGTATGACCAGAAAACGCTAAAGTTGGTTCTTCATGACCATGCCAAGCAATAAAATTACTAGCACTTTCACTAGGAAGTAATTTAATTACAAAACCTAATCTATTTAATCTATCCATTAAAATTTTTTGACAACCATTATCAATTGGACTAATAGATTTTCTTTTAATTAACTTCTTAGTTAAGAATAATACTGAACTTAATATATTAAAATTATTCATTAATATAAATTTTCATAATAATTTTTTTGCTTGATTAATAATATTACTAACATTAAATTTAAATAGATTGAATAAATCTTTTGCCTTAGCTGATTTGCCAAATTTATTAATTCCTATAACAATTCCATTAATACCAACATATTTATACCAAAAGTCACTAACACCAGCTTCTATAGCAATACGTTTAGTCACTAAATTAGGTAGTACATAATCTTTATAATCATTACTCTGTAAATCAAAAACATTAGTTGATGGTAATGATACTACGCGAATATTATAATTCTCCTGACTTAATAATTTATAAGCTTCAATTGCTAACATAACTTCTGATCCTGTAGCAAGAATTATTAATTCAGGTAATTTAATACAGTTTCTTATTATATAACCTCCTTTAATAATATTTAATAATTCAATTTTCGGTATATTATATTTTTGTTTTATTACTTGTTTAGATAAAACTAAAACGGTAGGACCTTGATATTCAATAGCGAATTTCCATGAAAATAGTGTTTCTATATAATTACATGGTCTCCAAACTACTAAATTTGGTATAATACGTAAACTTGATAATTGTTCTATTGGTTGATGTGTAGGTCCATCTTCTCCCACACCTATAGAATCATGAGTATATATCATAATATGACGTATTTTCATTAAAGCTGCCATACGTATAGCATTTTTTGCATAATCAGAAAATACTAGAAATGTAGCAGTATATGGTAATAATCCACCATGACATGATATGCCATTGGCAATTGCTGTCATACCAAATTCACGTACTCCATAATTAATATAATTACCAAAAATATTATTATTAATAGATTTAGATTTAGACCATAAAACACAATTACTAACAGATAAATCTGCAGATCCACCAATTAATTCTGGTAAATAATTACCGATATAATTTAATATCTTTTGAGATATTTGCCTCGTAGAAGAATCATAATTATTTTTTAAAAACTTTTTAATTAAGTAATTATTAATATTAATCCAATTTTTTGGTAAATTATTTTTTATTCGTCTTTTTAATTCTTTTGCTAAATGAGGATAATGTTTAGTATATTGTATTAATTTATTATTCCAGTCTAATTCTTTTTGCCTACCTATATTACGAGCATTCCACAAACTATAAATTTTTTCTGAAATTTTAAATGAAGACATATCACGCCAATTTAATAATTTTCTTACTTCAATATTTTCTTCTTCTCCTAATGGAGATCCATGAGAGATAGATTTACCACTTTTGTTAGGTGAACCAAATGCAATAATAGTTTTACAAATTATTAATGATGGTTTATCAGTAATATTTTTTGCAAGTTTTATTGCCTTACTAATTTCTTTACTATCATGTCCATTTATGTTATCTAAAACATGCCAATGGTAAGATTTAAATCTTAATGCTGTATTATCAATAAACCAATTTTTAATATCACCATCTATTGATATATTGTTACTATCATATAATACAATTAATTTACCTAATTGCATTACTCCAGCTAAAGATCCTACTTCATGTGATATCCCTTCCATCATACATCCATCACCTACTAAAACATACGTATAGTGATCTATAATATTATAATTTGGTTTATTGAATTTTGCTGATAATAATTTTTCAGCGATAGCTAAGCCAACTGCGTTTGCAAATCCTTGTCCTAATGGACCTGTAGTTGCTTCAACTCCTACACCATATTCTGGATGACCAGGAGTATTAGAATATAATTGACGAAAATTTTTTAAATCATTTACTGAAATATCATAACCAGTTAAATGTAATATTGCGTATAATAACATTGAACTATGGCCATTAGATAAAACAAATCTATCTCTGTTAAACCAAAATGGATTCAATGGATTATGATTTATATAATCTCTCCAAAGAACCTCAGCTATATCAGCCATACCTAAAGGGGTTCCGGGATGGCCAGAATTAGCATTTTGTATAGCATCAATACTTAATATACGAATAGCATTTGCTAAAATTTTTCTGTTTATCATAAAATAATATAAATATCTTAATTAATATTTACTTAATTAAAGTTATTAAAAATTAAAAATTATATTGATATATTAACTAATATAGTTTAGATGCTAAAAAATATTCTATATTAATTTGATCTGAAATAAATTTATTTATTCCTTCATATAATTTATTCATAATAATTAAATTTTTACCACATTTAGTTTTAAATTCATTTTCTGATATATATGATAATTTATTTTTATTATCATAACTATATTTATTAATTACAGAATTTTTTATAAAACTAATATTTTCTAATTTAGATAATATATTTGGAGGAACTGTTAAATAATCACACTCAATTAATGACATAATTTGATCAATATTACGTATACTAGCTCCCATTATTGCTGTTTTATAATTATAGTATTTATAAAACCTATTTATCTTTTTTACTAAATGTACACCATGATCATAATTATTTTTATAATTATTAATCTTATTATCAATATACCAATCATTAATTCTACTAATAAAAGGGGATACTAAATATACTCCAGCTTCAGCACAAGCTCTAGCTTGAATAAAGGATAGTATTAATGTTAAATTACAATTAATACCACTTTTTTGAAGTTCTTCAGCTGCTTTTATTCCTTCCCAAGTAGAAACTATTTTTATTAAAATACGTGATTTATCAATGTCATATTCTTTACACATATTTATTAATTCTTGTGCTTTTCTTATACATAAATCAATATTAAAAGAACATCTAGCATCTATTTCTATAGAAATAGTACCAGATATAATATTTAAAATTTTATTAATTAAATTAATTAAAAATTTATTTATAGCATAATTTATTCTTCTTGTTAAAAAAATACTTTTTTTTCTTGCGTACAATATTGCATTATCTAAAAGATTTCTATAATCATAAGAATTAATAATTTTAAAAATTATTGATGGATTTGTAGTTACATGATCAACCATATAATGTTTAATATGATTAATATTACCAGTATCTATAGATAGATTAATACTTTTTTTTAAAAATTTTAATTGTTTCAAAATTTGTTACCTGCAATAATTATTCAATTAAATAATTTAATATAGAATTTTATATAATTAATTTTATATTATCAATTATTTCATAATTAGTATGAAATTAATTTCTAATTTTTAATAAATTAAATATATTAATTCATTAAATTAACTTATAATTAGTTAAATTATACATTATAAATACTATTGTATTAAAGATATTAATATGAGTAAAATTAAAAGAAGAATTAGAGGTATACGTAAATTAATTAATTATTGGAATTATTTATATTATGTAAAAAATAAACCAATTGTTTCAGATTATGAATATGATCAAGCTATAAAGGAATTAATTTTATTAGAAAATCGTAGACCAGACTTAATTATATCAGAATCACCAACCCAAAAAATAAATGTAAATGTTAAAAATTTTAAAAATAGCATCCATCATATTTCACCAATGTTGTCATTTAATAGTATATATAAATATAATGATTTAATAGATTTTGATAATAAAATACGTAATATATTTAAAGTTAACCGTGTTGTATATTGTTGTGAACCAAAAATTGATGGAGTGGCTATAAGTATTTTATATAAAAACGGTAAATTGAAATATGCAGTTACAAGAGGTAATGGTTATATTGGAGAAAATGTAACTAATAATATAATTAATATAAATAGTATTCCGTTATCAATAGAAAACAATATTACTAAAATTCCATCATTATTAGAAATTAGAGGTGAAGTATTTTTAATTAGAGGTAACAATAAATCTAATTTATCTAATGAACGTAATAATGCAGCTGGAGTACTAAGAAAATCTAATTTAGATGTTTCTGATAAAAATTTATTAGGTTTTTATTGTTATAGTGCTGATGTTATAAGTAAAGAATTACTTTTTGATTATCATTATAATTTATTGCAGCATTTAAAATTATATAAGATACCAATTAGTAAATATGTTAGTTGTTTTACTGATACTAAAGATATAATAGAATTTTATAATGATATGTATAAAAAAAAATCATTACTTAATTTTAATACTGATGGTATAGTAGTTAAGATAAATTCTTTTGCGATGCAAAAAAAATTAGGTGTAACTAATAAAATTCATAAATGGGCTATAGCATATAAATTTCCTTCACACGAGAAAATTACTACTATAAAAAATGTTATATATCAAGTTGGAAGAACCGGAGTTATTACCCCAGTAGCTAAATTAAATATGATTAATATTGCTGGTGCTAATATAACTAGTGCTAGTTTACATAATTTTAATGAAATAGAAAAATTAAATATTATGATAAATGATACTGTAATTGTTAGTAGAATAGGTGATGTAATACCTAAAATTACTAAAGTAGTATTATATAAAAGAAATAGTAATGCTATAAAAATTAAGATACCAAATAAATGTCCTGTATGTAATTCTGTTACTAAACATAATTTAAACAAAACAAAATTAGTATGTACTGGTAAATTAAATTGCAGTGCTCAATTTACTGAACTAGTTAAACATTTTGTATCAAAAGATGCTATTAACATTCCTGGTTTAGGAAGTAAACTAATATCTAAATTAATAAGTAATAATATTATATCAAATTTAATAGATATATTTTACTTACAAGAAGTTGATTTAATTAAAATTAACGGTATAAATCATAAATTAGCAAAAAAAATTATTTATGAAATAGAAGAATCTAAAAAAAATATTAATTTATCTAATTTTATATATTCATTAGGAATAAATGGTGTGGGGATTGTTACATCAATTTTATTATCAAAATTCTATAAAAATATTAATTCGTTAATTGTTAGTGATATTAAAACATTAATACGAATTAAGGGAATTGGTTCAAAAACAGCAAAAAATATATATGATTTTTTTAAAGATAAAAATAATTTATTTATAGTAAAAACTTTAATAAGTAAAAAGGTTGGATTAAATATATTTTAGATAATTAGCTATATTTAAAATTATAAATTTTTATAATATTTACTTTTAATTATTACATGAAAAACAAAAAATTAATTGGTTTTCATATTACAACGAAATATGGACTATCTAATATAGTTTTAATTGCTAATAAATTAAAAATTAAAGCATTTTCGTTATTTTTAACTAATATTAATAATAATTCAATAAATAAATTTTTAAACATAAAAGAAATTATTAATTTTCGTAATAATTGTAAAAAATATAATTATTCATCTAATCAAATTTTAGTTCATAGTAGTTATTTAATTAATTTAGGCCATCCAACAACTAATGGTATTAATAGATCAAGATACTTATTTTTTAATGAATTACATAAATGTAAACAATTAGGATTAAAATTAATTAATTTTCATTTAGGTAATCATTTATATAAAATTAATATTACTAATTGTTTAATAAGAATAGCAGAATCAATTAATTTAGCATTAAATAGGTTTAATGATATTACATTAATTATGGAAAATTCTGCTGGACAAGGAAGTAGTGTAGGATTTAATTTTGAACATTTATCTAATATCATTAATATGATTGATGATAAGAATAGAATTGGTGTATGTTTAGATACTTGTCATGCTTTTGCAGCTGGTTATGATGTAAGCAATAATTGCTATGAAGTATTTAATAAATTTAATAATATTATTGGATTAAAATATTTAAAAGCTATTCATTTAAACGACTCAAAAAATAAATTTAATAGCAGAATTGATCGACATGCATCTCTAGGGCAAGGAACGATAGGTACTAAAATGTTTAAATGGATTATGTTAAATAATGAATTAAATAAAATTCCAATAATTATAGAAACCCCATCAAAAAATTGGATAAATGAAATAAATTGGTTAGAAAATTTAGTTTAAAAGACTAGACCATATTATTTCTCCAGTTTTAGTATTAAAAATTTGTATTTCTATATTAGGAAAAATATTATGACTACTAATAGTAGTATACATTATATACTTACTATGTAAGTAATTACTTAACCATATTGACTTATTTATTGATACTGGTATAGAATTAATTTCACTACCTAATTTATTATAAGCTAATTTTAATTGTTGAATACTCACTATTTGTTTTTTATCTAAAAAATTACTTAGTGCTTCTATTAATTCCTCAGTAATACTTTCTATATTTAAATAATCATTAGTATTATTAATAATACTATCAACTAATATTAATTCATTATTTTTAATAATATTTAGTTTTGAAGATTGTTTAAATACTGTTAAAAAATAATTATACCAATTGTTAATTTTACTATTAGTTAAGCAATTGACGCTAGATTTATGATAAAATTTATTTAACTTATTAATATTTAAATTTTTTACCTTACTATATGAACAACTACTTAGCGTAGACAATATTACAGTTATTAATATAGTATCAGTTAATAATTTAATTCTCACTATAATATACTACCTAAATATTTGCCACCTAATAAATGCACATGTAAATGATTAATTTCTTGTCCTCCATGAAAATTACAGTTTATAATTAATCTATAACCACTTTTATCTATATGATATTTTTTAGCCATTTTAGTAGCAACAATTAACAATTTACCTAATAAAATAGTATCATCATCGTTAATATCATTTAAAGAAGCAATTAACTTATTAGTTACAATTAATATATGTATTGGAGCTTTCTTATTAATGTCATGAAAAGCAGTAACAAAATCGTCTTGATATAAGATTTTAGTATCAGTTTTATTATTTATAATATTCATAAAAATATAATGTTTATTCATTATAATACTCTTATATATTAATTTTGAATAATTGTAAAAAATTATTTAATAATATATCAGATAATTTTTTTAACGAGATATTTTTTATTATTGAAACACACTCAGCAATATTTTTTAAATAAGCTGGTTGATTATAAGTACCTCTATATGGTTCAGGGGTTAAATATGGTGAATCTGTCTCTAGTAATAGTCTATTTAATGGTATATATTTTAATGTTTCTCTAATTACTTTAGCATTTTTAAATGTTAAAATTCCAGAAAATGATATATAAAAACCAATATCTAATGCTAAACTAGCACATTTAATATCTTCACTAAAACAATGAAATACTCCGGATAATTTATTATAATTATTTAATATATTTATAATATCCTGAAACGAATTCCTAGTATGTATAATAATTGGTTTATTTAACTTTTCTGCTATCAATATATGGTCAATAAATACTTTTTTTTGTATATTTTTTTTTATTAAATTTTTTTCATGCAAAAAATCTAATCCTGTTTCCCCAATTGCAATAACATTATCATTTAATGATAAATCTAATAATTCATGATAATTATAATTATAATTAATAAATAAAGGGTGTACACCGCAAGAGATCAATACATTGCTATAACTTCTATTAATATTAATTAATTCATGAAAATAATTTAGTTTAGTACATACTGTCAATAATAATTTAACATTATTTAATGCAGCATTAGATATTAAATTTTTTAAATTATAATCTATAATTCCATCATAATGGAATTTATCAATATGACAATGAGAATCAATTAAAAACATAATTTAAAACTACCAATTAACTAAAAGATGTAATATTAATAACTCACGATTTAAGTTATTTTTATAATTTAAATAATACCAACAATTAATTAAGTTATTCCATAACTTATATATTTTACAGATATTATTTATATGTAAACAGCTCTTCATTCTATCAATAGAATCAAGATTTATCAAAAATGATTCATTATTATTTTTCATTAACTTAATAATATCACTAATAAATGTAATTAACAAATATATTATTTTGTTATCACTAGAATTTAAAATAGGTAATAATAATAACATATTACTTTTTAATAAAGCATGACTTAATTGATTAAGTAATATATACCTACTATTCCATAATTTGGATTTTAGTAATAATATTGCATTAATAGGACTACCATTACAAATTCGTAAAGAAGTACGAATAATAGTTTCTTTTTTATTACGAACGATAGTTTGTAGCCACTTAATACTATAATTTTCATTAGGAATTTGCATATTCCAACAAACACATCTACTTCTTATTGTCATAGGTACAATTGAAATATTATTACATGATAAAATAAAATATGTCATTGAAGGTGGATATTCTATAATTTTTAGTAATGTACTAATTATTTGATATGTTAATTTTTCAATATTAGTAATATATATAACTTTTATCTGTTTAAGACTAAGTTTATTAATATTAATAGTAATATCTCTAATTTTTTGTATATTTAACGTTAAATAATGTAATTTATAATAATATGGATAATTATTATTAGACATTAATATGCAATTATTACATATATTACAAGATTTATAACAATTACTATTTTGACATATTAATCTGCGACTAATCGCATAACAAAGTAAATTATTACTATTATCATTAATTGAATTATATATAATTATTGCATTATATTTATTTTTATTATAGAAGTTAATAATTTTCTTATATTGGTTATTTAACCAAGGATACCACATAAAATTATTTACATTATTTTCGTAAGCCATTTTGACATATAATAGTTAATTTCTTGATTTACTATAGATAAAGATTGATTAGCATTAATACAAATAATATTCTTATTAAATTTAACTAATTTTTTATAATAATTATAAACACGATAAAAAAAATTTAATGATTCATTTTCTATACGATCTAACTTAGTATTATTATTCTTTATTCTATTTAAACCAATTTTAGGTAATACATCTAAAAATATAGTTAAATCTGGATACACTCCATGTAATATTATATTGTCTAAAAACTTTAATATTTGATTATTAATACATCTACCACCACTTTGATATGCATAAGAAGAAAGATAATATCTATCACTAATAATCCAATAATTTTTTTTTAATTTAGGTTTAATAAATTTTTCTATTAACTGAACTCTAGCAGCATATAACATAAACAATTCTGCATAATTAGTAGGTTCATCAATATTATAATCAAACTTACCAGTAATAAGTAATCTTAATATTTCGGATAATGGTGTTCCACCAGGATCACGAACAATATTAACATTTACTATACCATAATAACGTAATATCTTTAGTATTTGTTTAGCAGCACTAGTTTTTCCAGATCCATCTAATCCTTCTACTACTATAAATTTTCCATTATAAATACTCATATTAATATATTTAATAATTTATTTTTTAATCTAATAATTAATCAAAATAAATATACTAAGCATCATTAATTTTTATATTAATAGTAATTTTTAATAAAATATTTCATAATTTATAAATTAATATCTATTTAATGCCTTAAATAACTTATAATATCATAATTGATTATATTTTTAATTTTTAGTAAAAAGTTTAAATTTTTTTAATACATTATGTTATTAAATAATTATATTTCATAAAATATAAAATATAAAAATAAAAACTTTATTTAATATAAATTCAAATATATATAAATAAAATATTAATAACCAATAAAAAATTTAATTTCTACATAAAATTAATACTAGTAAAATATTTCACTAAAATTTTAAATAACGTTTTTTTACGAAAAAAATAATTAATAATATTATTTACTGATATAACTAATATTAAAGAATTAGTAATAAATACCTCTTCTGCAGTAATTATTTCTTCTAAAGAAACAGAAACTTCTTTTAACACATAATTAAATTTTGGTAATAATGATATTATTAACTTTCTCATAATACCAGAAACACCAGCATAATTAAGTAATGGTGTATAAATTATATTTCCTTTACGCCAAAATATGTTAGCATTACAACATTCTATAATATTTTTATTTATATCTAAAACTAATACTTCATCAACATTAACACTTTTTGTATACGAAGATATTAATAATTGTTCTAGTCTATTAGTATGTTTTAATCCAGCTAATAAAGTATTATGAGATAATCTTATTGGACTAATACCTAACGTTATACCGTTTAAATGCCATGTATTATAATATTTCGGTATTTTAGTAAAAGAAAGAATATATAATAATTTTCGATTATTAATATTAATTGTAAAATCTCTATTTATAATATTACTTATAAGTATTTTAATAACACCATTATTTTTATTATTACTAAAATTCAGTATATCCTGATAGGCAATATTAGGATCAAATGTATAAAATAATAATTTTTTTGCAGTATAAATTAATCTATTAATATGCCAATCTAATAATAACAACTTACCATTAACTAATTTAATGGTTGTAAAAAAACCATCACCAAATTTTAAATAACGACTATTTGGTACAGGATAGCGATATTCAATACCATTAATAAAATACATTAGATGTAATTATAAAAATAAATTATGTAAAAAAACAAATATTACCTTTATTAATTACATACTAAAGTATTTTATCAAGTAAATATTTTTCATGAGTAGTAATAATTTACTCATTAGTATGTGATTGAATAAAATCTATTGCTGCTTGTACAGTAGTAATTTTTTCAGCTTCTTCATCAGGAATTTCTATATTAAATTCTTCTTCTAGAGCCATAACTAATTCTACAGTATCTAATGAATCAGCTCCTAAATCATCTACAAATGATGAACTATTAATTATATCTTCTTTTTTTATACTTAACTGCTCAGCTATAATATTTTTAACACGTTCCTCAATATTATTCATAATATTAACTCCTATATTTTATAAAATTTAATGTAAATTAATAATTTATAATTCTATTATATCATATACATACCACCATTTACATTAATAGTTTCTCCAGTAATATAAGATGAATTATTAGAAGATAAAAACAAAACAACATGTGCAATGTCTTCTGGAGTACCAAAACGATTTAAAGGAATTTGAGATAATATATAACTTTTTTGTTTATCATTTAAATTCTTTGTCATATCTGTCATAATAAATCCTGGTGATATTATATTAACTGTAATACCATATCTTGCTAATTCCTTAGCTAAGGATTTACTAAATCCTATTATACCTGATTTTGTAGTTGCGTAATTTACTTGCCCAATATTACCAATACTACCTATAACTGAACTTATATTAATTATTCTACCAAATTTGTTAGTTATCATGCGTTTTACTATAGCTTTAGTAATATAAAATATTGATGTTAAATTAACATTAATTACTGACTGCCAAGCTTTACTTGACATACGTACAAATAAGCTATCATCAGTAATACCAGCATTATTTATTAGCACATCTATATTACTAAATTCATTAAATAAATTATTCAAAAAATTATCGATATTATTATAATCAGATAAATCTAATATTCTACCTACTATATTAGATTTTGAACAATTATTAATAGCTTTTAATCCATACTTATTAGTTGAAGTACCAATAACCATAAAGCCATTTAATGACAATAACTTTGCTATAGCAAAACCAATTCCTCTACTAGCTCCTGTTACTAATGCTATTTTAGTATTGTTATTCATAATTAATTTATATACTAATTTCTTTTGCTAATTTTACTAATGATTTAGTACTATTTATATTAACACAAAATGTACTATTATAAGTTATATTAATATTAAATTTAGTAAGTACATTAATAGGACTAACTTCTATTATTTTATTAACTTTAATTACTTTTACAATATAATTAATTATCTTAATCCAATTTACCGGATAATATAACTGCTTCGTTAATAATTTAAATATGTTTTTACTACAATTATTTATATTACTAGTTGTATTATGAATAATAGGTATTGTAAAACTACTAAATTTAATTTTTTTTAAATATTTTTTAAAGATTTTTGCTATTGGTTTCATTAAAATACAATGAGATGGTACACTAATAGGTAATATTTTTGTATATTTGGCACCAAGTTTCTTACATATTAATTCGGCACGTAATACTGCTGATTTATGTCCAGAAATTACAGTTTGATTATATGAATTATAATTTGATATAACCACCACTTGAGTTTCTGCTGCCTGTTTACATGCATAATTAATTTTATTTTTACTTAAACCAATAATAGCTAACATAATTCCATCATTATTAGATATGATTCTTTGCATTAATTTACCTCTAAAATATACTATTCTTAATGCTAAACTAAAATCTAAACAACCATTACATACTAAAGCTGTATATTCTCCTAGACTATGACCAGCAACTATTATTGGTTTTATTTTACAAATATTATTCCATATTCGCCATATAGATATACAACTTGTTAATATAATTGGTTGAGTTAAATAAGTTTTGTTTAATTCTTCAACTGGACCATAATTTAATAAGTGCCATAAATCATAATTTAATACCGCTGATGCTTCAATAAAAGTATTTTTTATTAATGGAAAAAATTCACTAAAATTATTTAACATCCCAACAGACTGTATTCCTTGTCCAGGAAAAACTAAAGCAATATTATTCATAAACTAGAACCTTAGTAATATTGATCCCCATGTAAATCCACCACCAAATGCTTTTAATAATATAAGATCATCAAATTTTATTCTACCATCTCTTATAGCTTCATCTAAAGCTAAAGGAATAGAAGCAGCAGAAGTATTGCCATGTTTATCAACAGTAATAACAATTTTATCCATTTCTATATTTAATTTTTTAGAGATAGCTGTAATCATTCGTAAATTAGCTTGATGTGGTATAAACCAATCAATATTATTAAGACTAATTTTATTTATATGTATTGTTTCATTAACTAAATTTACCATTTTATTGATTGCAATTTTAAATACTTCATTACCAGCCATTTTTAAAGTAGGTATTTTTTTATAATCGTAATTATAATATGGTAATGATAACAAATGACCATATGTGCTATCTGCATGTAAATTAGCAGATATAATACCTGGAGTATCAGATTTACATAATACCGCTGCTCCAGCACCATCACCAAATAAAACTATTGCTTCTCTATCATTAATATCTATAGTTTTACTTAAAATATCAGAACCAATAACTAATGCATAATTAACTAATCCACTTTTAATATAACTATCAGCAATACTTAATCCATATATAAATCCGGTACAAGCAGCAGCTACATCAAATGATATACTATTATGTATGTTTAAGTTAAGTTGAATTTGACAAGCAGAACTAGGAAAAGCATGACTAGATGATGTAGTAGCTGTAATAATCATATCAATTTGATTAAAATCGATACCAGCCATGATTAATGCCTGTTTTGCCGCAAAACTACCCATACTAGATACAGTATCATTTATATCTGCTATATGTCTTGTTTTAATTCCGGTTCTTGTGATAATCCATTCATCAGAAGTATTAATTATTTTTTCTAGATCATTATTAGATCTAATATTTTTAGGTAAATAACTACCAGTACCAATAATTTTAGTAAACATGAATATAACTACTTATATTTTAATTAATGAAACTAGATACAAAATGATTAATTATATTTAATCTTATTAATTTATTTACTAGTAAATAACTTATATTTTCTATATATTTTATTAGGTGTAATATGGTGTCTTATATGTATCTCATTTGAATACTTATTTAGTGACAAATTTATACTAGACAATGCATGATGAGATCTCCTCATACCCCTCTTTGATCTTGTTGATCTACTTTGTTGAACAGCCATAAATAATTCCTACATTTTTAAAGTAAATTTTGATGAAAGTAATTAATTAACAGTTATTAAATTAATAAATAAGTTTTAATTGTAAAACTATTAATATCATGTATCATTAATATTAAATAGATAACTATATTGAAATATATTAATAATAATTTTATTAAATTAAATATTATACTATAAATATTAAATACTAATAATAAATAATTAAATTATTATTATATAATATAATCCATTAAATTAATATTCTATTTTTAACTAAATTTATTTAAAAATAATTAATGTTTTTTATATTATTATAATAATATACTGTATATAAAAAATTTATAATATTAACTATAATAATATCAACAATTATAATATTCTAAAATTACTAATAAACCTAATATTTAAGTATAACAATATATTAATTAATTATTATTAATATAGTTGATATATCATTCATATAATTATTAAATATGAGTAATACTAAATGAAAAGAATGTTAATTAATGCAACACAAAAAGAAGAATTACGTATAGCATTAGTGGATGGACAACAATTATATGATTTAAATATTGAAAATTTTAGTTATGAACAAAAAAAATCTAATATTTATAAAGGTAGAATATCTCGTATAGAACCTAGTTTAGAAGCTGTGTTTGTTGATTATGGAACAGAAAAAAATGGATTTCTTCCATTTAAAGAAATTTCTAAAGAATATTTTATAAATAACAAAAACTACCTTGCTAATAAAAAAAATATAAAAGATATTTTATTTGAAGGACAAGAAATTATTATACAAATTAATAAAGAAGAAAGAGGTAATAAAGGAGCTGTACTGACTACTTTTATTAATTTAGCTGGTAGTTATTTAGTATTGATGCCAAATAATCCTCGTCCAATTGGTATTTCTAGAAGAATAGAAGGTTATGATAGAATTGCACTAAAAAAAATATTATCAATATTAGAAATACCGCTAGGTATGAGTATTATTATTAGAACAGCTGGTATTGGTAAACCAGTAGAAGCATTGCAGTGGGATTTATCATTAAGATTAAAACACTGGCAAATGATAAAGCAAATTGCTAGCAAAAAACAAGCACCTTTTTTAATTCATCAAGATAGTAATGTAATAGTACGTACTTTTAGAGATTATTTAAGACCTGATATAGGAGAAATATTAATTGATGACCAAGACACACTAAATATAGCAAAAAAACATATCAATACTTTAGGTAGACCAGATTTTATAAATAAAATTAAACTATATAATGGTGATATTCCACTATTTAGCCACTATCATATTGAATCACAAATTGAATCTGCTTTTCAACGTAAGGTGTTTTTACCTTCTGGAGGATCTATTATAGTTGATACAACAGAAGCATTAACAGCGATTGACATTAATTCAGCTAAATCAACTAAAGGTTTAGATATAGAAGAAACTGCTTTCAATACTAATATAGAAGCAACAATTGAAATAGCCCGTCAGTTAAGATTAAGAGATTTAGGTGGATTAATTGTTATTGATTTTATTGATATGTCTACAATTTCTCATCAAAGAGAAGTAGAAAATTCATTAAAAGAAGCTGTCCGTATTGATCGAGCACGTATTCAAATAGGACGAATTTCTAAATTTGGATTATTAGAATTATCTAGACAACGTCTTAGTCCATCATTGAGAGAATCAAGTCACTATATTTGTCCTAGATGTAATGGCACAGGACATATTAGAGATAATGAGTCTTTATCTTTATCAATATTACGATTAATTGAAGAAGAAGCTTTAAAAGAAAATACTTACGAAGTAAGAGCAATTGCTCCTGTACCAATTGCTTCTTATTTGTTAAATGAAAAACGTGCAGAAGTTAATGCAATTGAAAAAAGACAAGGTGGGGTACGAACTATAATAGTTCCAGATGATAAGATGCAAACTCCACATTTTATAGTATTAAGATTACGTAAAGGAGAAAAATTACCCAACATAAATTATTTTTCTTCTAAATTATATACAATAAAAAATTTTCGTTATTTAGAAAATAAAACTGAATTAAAACCCATTAATAATAAGATAGCTAATATTAAATATAACAAAATTAATAACTTCTTAAGATATGAAAATCATAGTATGATTAAAACATCAAATATTTTGAAAACTAAAACATTTTTATTAAAAGTAAAATACTTTTGTAAAAAAATAAAATTATTAATATTTTTTTTTAATTTTATTAAAAATATACTTACCTATATAAGTAAGTTAATTTATTTTCATAAAGATAAAAAATTAAGAAAAAAAAATAACTCTACTTACAATAATAAAGTACCAAGTTTCAATAACAAGACAAAAAACAATAATTTTTGTAGTAAGTACAAAAAATATAAAATAATCAAACCATGAAAAATATTTTAAAAATATTTAAAATTAAATATTTTTAATTTTAAATTAAAATTACTAATTTAGTATATTAATTTGCTATTTTATATTCTAAAACAAGAAAATTCAATAATTATGAAATATAGTATTTTATTTTTTAATAAAATTAACCCAGTTATATTTAGTATTGGTTTTATATCTATTAGATGGTATGGACTAATGTATATATTAGCATTTTTTTATACTAGGTATAAATTAGTTAATAAAAATAATAATTTATTAATTAATAAACAGAAGTTAGATAACTTGTTATATTATTGTTTTTTTGGACTGTTACTTGGTGGTAGAGTAGGTTATATGATATTCTATAATCTGTCTTTATTAATAGATGATCCATTAACTTTATTTAAAGTCTGGAATGGAGGGATGTCGTTTCATGGAGGTTTAATTGGTGTAATTTTAGTAATAAAAATTTTTTCATATAAAAATAATATAAGATTTTTCTATATAACTGATACTATTATCCCAACTATTCCATTTGGTTTAGGAATTGGTAGATTAGGAAATTTTATTAATGGTGAATTATGGGGGAAAGTAATTAATCATTATACTCCATTAGCAGTAATGTTTCCTAATGCATACTATGATGATTTAATTGAATTAATGAATAATCATAAACTAGAGTCATTTTTTAACTTTTATCATGCCTTACCAAGACATCCATCACAATTATATGAATTAATTACTGAAGGTATTTTGTTATTTTTTGTAATTCAAATTTTTATAAAATATTTCAAATTACCAGTTGGTGGTATCTCTGGTTTATTTTTAGTTTGTTATAGTATATTTCGTATTTTAGTAGAATACTTTCGTCAGTCAATTGATATTGATATATTAACTTATAAAATAAGTATTGGCCAATTACTATCTATACCTATGTTAATTATAGGTATAATTATAATTATTTATTCTTATATTATTAAGAATTAAAAAATTTAGTAGAATTTTTAAATTTTAATCTATTGATATACCACATAATTGTAAATCTGCTCTATAAGATGATCTAATTAATGGTCCACTAGCAACATAACTAAATCCAATAATTAAAGCCTCTTTTTTAAGAAAAGAAAATTCTTTTTTACTAAAAAAACGTTTTACAGATAAATGTTTATTTGTTGGTTGTAAATATTGTCCTATAGTTAGTAAACTTACCCCATTATTATATAAATCATACATAGTATTTATTATTTCTTCTATAGTTTCTCCTAAACCAACAATAATACTAGATTTAGTTGGTATATTAGGATATTTAATTTTAAATAATCTTAATAATTTTAAAGAATTAATATATTTAAAACCTGGTTTAATAAAAGAATATAATCTTGGAACACTTTCAATATTATGACTAAATATATCTGGTAAAGATTCTTGAAATAAATTCAATGCTATTTTTACACAATTACGAAAATCTGGTACTAATATTTCTATATTAATATTATTATTATATCTTTTAATAGTATTAATACATTTAACAAAATGACTTGCACCACCATCATACAAATCATCTCTATTAACTGAAGTAAGAACTACATGCTTTAATTTCATTTGATATATAGCTTTAGCTAATCTGTTAGGTTCATTATTATCTGGTTTATTAGGTAAACCGTGTTTAACATTACAAAATCTACAATTACGAGTACATAAATTACCTAAAATTAAAAATGTAGCAATGCCATAACTAAAACAGCTAATAATGTTAGGACAATTAGCTGCTTGACATATTGTATTAACACGATAATTATTTATAATATTTTCAGTGTTTTTTATATTTCTATATTTTTGGGGAATTCTAATCTTTACCCAATCAGGTTTATTTAAAAAATAACTTTTATTCATCGTAATAATGTTATAAATAATTATAATATTTAATATTAGTAATATTAAGTATGTATAAAAATTCTTGTATTAAAAATTTAGATATAATAAATAAATCTATATTAGATACAATATTATTTACCTGTGTCATACGTAATTTATTATATCCACATGGATTTATATAATTAAATGGTGTTAAATCCATAGCTACATTTATAGCTATACCGTGTGATGAACATCCATTACTTATTCTTAATCCAATAGAACAAATTTTTTTTTTAATACATATACACCAGGCATACTTTTAGAATAATAAGAATTTATTCCTATCTTTTTTAGAGTATTAACCACTATATAACTTAGTATATTAATTAAATAACTAACACTAATTTTTCTACGATTTAAATCTATTAATACATACATAATTTGTTGTCCTGGTCCGTGAAATGTAATTTTACCACCTCGATCAGTTTTAATAACCGGAATATTACGAATAGTTAATTTATAATTGTTATCATTATATCCACACGTAAATACTGGATAATGTTGCAATAACCAAACTTCATCGACAGTATTACAATTACGATTCTTGGTTAATGTTTGCATTGATAATAAAATTTTTTTATATGGTTGCAATCCTAATTGTCTTATAATTATAGTATTTAATAACATTAAGATTTTACTTAAATACTTAATAAGAGTGTATAATATAGTTAATAAAATATAAAACTAATTATTAATTATTTAATATAATTAATTATAGTATATTAACATTACTAACTTAATAATATTAATAAAAAAAAATTTATTTTTATAACACTTTATATCTAATTCCATATCATAAAGTATATTAATAATATTTTTAATTTTTTCATCATCAAAATATATATTATATACAATAGTACTAATATCTTTTTTGTTATAAAATTTATTATTAATAATTAACATTAATTTATTCTGTATTACACGAACTAATATACTTGATTCTTCTTGATAACTAAATAATAGTTTTATAATATTAATTATATTTATGTCCTCTTTTTTAAAGAGGATATTAATTATTTTATCTAGTTTATAAGTATTATTATTATATCCACACAAATAAGCATCAATATTATCAATATTAATGTTGTAATTATCCGGATAAGATGTTTTCAATATTTTTATTAAGTTAATTATAAATTCTAAATTAGAATCATATAATTTTTCTAAATATTCAAAACAATGTCTATTTAATATAATATTATTATTATTAGAATAAGATTTTAACCAACTTAATAATTTATTTTTTGGTATAGTATTACAATTTACTATTAATGTATTTATTGAATAATATTCAAAATAACTAACTATATCACAACAATTATAATTATCTTCATAACAAAGTATAATACATAACTTATTACTTACTAATTTAGTACATAATAATATAAATTCTTTTTTTATACTAATTTCACAAGTGTTATTTATCGTAATAATAAAACAATGCCTATAATTAAATAAGTCATTTATTTTAAATAAATTAGTTATATTATAAAAACTAGTATTACATAATATTTGTAAATTATTATGGATAATAAAATTTTTCTTATTAAAATAATATTTAATATAATCCTTATTTTCTTTTATTAAAAAATAATCATTTCCAACTAAAACATAAAAGAAATATGTATTACATTTTATATAATTAAATAGTTGTTCTGGATATATTAATTTCACTAATTGATAACTTTAAATTAAATATAATTTATAATATATAATAATAATTGTTCAGTAAATTCTTGATAAAATTTATACTTTAATAATAAGTTATTTCTTATTTTTTCTAAATAAATAAAATTACAGTCAATAATCAAGATATGATCAATTTTAATATTCTTACAAATAGTTTTATTACGTAATATTAGTTTAATATTAATACATAATGATACATTAATGCAATTCTTATCTATTACTTGTACAATTAAATTACTAGTTGAATCATTGATAATTAATTTTGGTATATCACTGTTATGATTAGTAATAACTATTATGTTATATAAACTAAAATTTTTAGAAATAATTTTCATTAATAAACTATTACAGCTATTACTATTAATATTAATATATTTTATTTTGTTGACTACAAAATTAACATTATTAGTACAACTAAAAATTAAGATCAAAGAAAAAATTAATAATAAACATTTTTGCATTTTAAATAACTAAATTTATTAATTTATTACATAAAAAAATAATATTTTTGATCTTAAAATTATCTATATTTTTTTTAGATAAATATTTTTTGTATAACAAATTATAAACTAATTCTTGACTTGAATTAATTGGAACATTAATTTTTCCTTTAAATTTACCATTTATTTGAAAGATAATACTAACATGGTTTATTATTAATGCTGTTTTATCTATAGAAGGCCAATCAGAATAATCAATACTATTTTTATTACCTAAAATTTTCCATAATACAAAACAAATATGTGGAGCAAATGGATATAGTATCTTTATTAATGTGTATATTCCTTCTTTTAAAACATTAATGTTATCTACAATTTTGTTACTACTATATTTTAGTAATATATTAGTTAACTTCATTAATTCACTAATGGCTGTATTAAATGTTTGCTTTTTTTCTATATCATAAGTAACTTTTTGTATAGTTGAATGTATCTGATATCTTATTAATTTGTGATTATTCTCTAAAATATTAGAATAGTTATAATTTAATTTTTTTAACTTAATATAACAATATGTTAGTTGCCATACTTTTTTTAAAAAACGATTGATACCTATAATACCTGATTCGCACCATATTAAAGGCATGTTTACCGGAGCAGCAAACATCAAAAATAATCTTACAGCATCAGCACCATATTTATTAACAATATCTATTGGATTAACACCATTATTTTTCGATTTGGACATTTTAATTGCACCAACATATTTTAATTTATTACCACATACATCATTAGCTGATATTATATTACCATTACTATCATAATTTATATTTACTTTATCTGGAGAGATCCAAATTTTTTTATTTTCGTGAGAAATATAGTAAAAAGCATTAGATAATACCATTCCCTGACACAATAATTTTTTTACAGGTTCATCACAGTTAATTAGTTTAGCATCGCGCATTAATTTATGATAAAAACGAAAATATATTAAATGCATAATGGCGTGTTCAATTCCTCCAATATATTGATCAACCGGTAACCAATAATTAGCGGCTGTACTATTTACTATACCTAAATTATAATTTGGACAAGTATATCGAATATAATACCAAGATGATTCCATAAATGTATCAAATGTATCTGTTTCTCTTAAAGCTAATTTATTATTATAATTAATTTTATACCACTTTGGATTAAGTAATGGATTATCATATCTAATATTTTTTTTTGGTAATATAATTGGTAATTGATCATATGGTACTGGTATAAGTTTTTTATCTAATGTTATCATAGGTATTGGTACACCCCAATAACGTTGTCTAGAAATACACCAATCACGTATACGATAAAATATTTTTCTTTTAATATAACCTTTTTTTAATAAAAAACTAGTAATAGCTAGTTTATTTATATTATATTTTAAATTATCTAATTCTTTTAGATCTTTTAAAGTATTAGGTTTTTCTTTATTTAATTTTTTGTTTTTAGTGATTGAAATTTTATTTAGATTATATTTATTTGCAAATATTAAATCATATTTACTAATACTCGGGATTAACATACTACTATCAGTGCTATTAGTTAATATGTTATTTACTAACCATACAGGTATATGTTGTTTACTTATTGGATGTATAGCATATATCCCGGTAGGAATTCCTACTTGATTACTATCATATTTATTAGAATGTAATTTTTGTTTGTTAATAAAATCTTTAGTAAATTTAGATAATAAAAATTTTTTAGCTAAAAAATACTTTATATTAATTAATATACAAGTAACTTCCATAATATTATCTATATTATCAGTATATACTTTTATATAATTTTTACTATTAAAAATTTTAAATTTAACCTCAACACCACGAATCTTTCCTATCCAATTACGTTGCATATTTTTTACTTCTATTGGCCAATCATTTAACTTATCTAAGCTATTAAGTAATTCATCAGCATAATTAGTAATTTTTAAAAACCATTGGGATATATTCTTATAAGTAATTAAAGTATTACAACGCCAACAGCGATTATTAATAACTTGTTCGTTAGCTAAAACGGTATTATCATTAGGACACCAGTTAACTAATGATTTTTTTTTATATGCTAATCCATTGTTATATAAATATATAAAAAATAATTGTTCCCAACGATAATATTCTGGTCTACAAGTAATTATTTCTCTACTCCAATCATAACTAAATCCTAACATCTTTAATTGTTTTCTCATATAAAAAATATTTTTACGTGTCCATTTTTCTGGTTCAACTTTATTTTTTATAGCTGCTTCTTCTGCTGGTAAACCAAAAGCATCCCATCCAATAGGATATAAAACATTTTTTCCTAACATACGATGATAACGTGATATAATATCACCAATTGTGTAATTACGTATATGACCTATATGTAAATTACCAGAAGGATATGGTAGCATAGACAAACAATAATATTTTTTTTTATTTAAATCTTCATTTACTTTAAATGTATTATTTATTTGCCAATATTGTTGTACAATATATTCTATTTCTTTATGATTATATTCATTAAACATAATACTTTAATTAATATTTTATTTTATATAGAAAAATTAACACTATCTCAAATTAATAAAATATCTATTGGTTTTAAAATTAAACCATTAGTAAAATAGTATTATTTATTATAATTAACTTAAAAAATTAACATAAATATAGGCTAATACTTCAAATTTTTTAAAATACTTTTTTCTAAATTCATCATAATAGTACTGTTTTTTTTAGAATTATGTTTATAATTTAATAAATGTAATAATCCATGTACTAATATATGTGAATAATATATTTCCAATTTTTTATTTAACTTAATTGATTCATATTCAACTACTTGCCAACATATCACAATATCACCTATTATGGGAATAATAGTTTTTGTTTTAAAAATAAATGGAAACACTAATACGTTAGTAACAGTATTTAAATTTCTATATTTTTTATTTAAATAGTATATTATTGATCTACTAACAATAATTACATTAATATGTATATTATGTGTTAATATTGGTAGTATACTATTAATCCAATATTTAAATTTTTTATTTGATGGTAAAATGTTTGGTTCTTTTCCTAAAATTATAATATTAGATATTATCTTATACATTTTTATCTTTTAATAAATTATAAATACATACTACAGTACTTAAATAGTATAGTATTCTACTATTTTTTTTAATAAAAAAACAAAATAATTAAATTAATTTTTAATAATCTTTATCTTAAATATGTGTAACAAAAAATACGATATAACTATAGTTGGTGGTGGTATTATAGGTATGTCATTAGCTTTATCATTAAAATTAAATAAATTTAATATAAAATTAATTGATAATAATTTTAACTATTATAATAATTATTGCAATTTAGACACTAAAATAATAGCTATTAATTATTCTTCTGTATCATTTTTAAAAAAAATTAATGTTTGGGCAAATATTGATACCAATATTATAAAATCGTATAAAAAATTAGAAGTATGGGAAAATAATAATTTAAAGTTATCATTTAATTCTGACATTCTAGAATTAGAGGAGCTAGGTTGTATAATAGAAAATAATTTGTTAAAGAAAGTATTATTGAATCTAATATTAAAACATAGAAAAAAAATATTAGTCGGTTATAAACTAATTAATATTAATTTTAATTATAAACTTAATAAATGGAAAATATTATTAAATAATAATGATATTATTTACTCTGATATAGTAATTGGAGCTGATGGAGCAGCATCATTAACAAATAAAATACTAAATGATAGTGTAAATATTTGGTATTATAAACAGTCATGTTTATTAATTAGAATTATTACTAATAATATTAGTGATACTATTTGGCAAGAATTTTATCCTAGTGGACCAAAAGCATTTTTACCATTATGCAATAATCAGGCATTATTAATCTGGTATGATTATCCATCATTTATTAATTATTTATCTAATTTATCGATAAATAAATTATCTAATGAAATAAGTAAATATTTCTCTCGAAGATTAGGCAATTTTAAAGTATTAAATAAATCATCGCTACCTATAAAAAGAGTAATGACAAAAAAATTCACAAAATCTAATTTTATATTAGTTGGAGATGCATACTGTACTATACATCCATTAGCTGGGCAAGGAGCTAATATTGGTTTTTATAATATAAATATATTATCTAATTTATTAAATAATTATAATAGTAAATATTGTAACTTATCATCATTAGTTAATTATTATAAAATTCTTTGTATGTACAAAAATTTACCAATAGAAGTTGGCATTGATTTAATATATAGTATTTTTAAAAATAATTCCTATGTATTAAAAAAATTACGTAATTTAGGATTAAATATAATTGATAATAGTTTTTTAAAAAAAATAATTATGAAATATGCTTTAGGTTTATATTAATTTGGCTTAGGTAAAATAGCTACGACAGGATTCGAACCTGTACCATCAGCGTTATGAGTGCTGTGCTCTAACCAAATAAGCTACGTAGCCAATTATATAATTATCCTGGGGTACCAGGATTCGAACCTGGGATGGTGGGATCAAAACCCACTGCCTTTCCTCTTGGCTATACCCCAAATAAATTAATGTATTTTTTAATGAATATCATGCGGAAGACGAGATTTGAACTCGTACACCAAAATAGTACCAGAACCTAAATCTGGTGCGTCTACCAATTTCGCCACTTCCGCTTTAATAAAAATTATACTAAGTTTAAAATTTTATTATTATATTAAATATTAATATTTATATTTAAATAAATTTTTATTAAAAATATACAACACAATATTATAATTATAAATTTAGTATAATACAATATGATTAAATTATTATGTGCATTAATAATTTATGATATTTAATTAATATATAGGAACATCGTTAAATATGAAAGATTTTAGTAAAAATAATTTTATTTATAATATCATAAATAATGATATAATTAAAAATAAATATAAAATAATACAAACTAGATTTTCTCCAGAACCAAATGGATATTTACACATTGGTCATATAAAATCAATATATTTAAATTTTAGTATTGCCATAAATTATAGTGGTAAATTTAATCTAAGATTTGATGACACTAATCCAGATCATGAAAAATTAAAATTTATTAATTCTATAATAAATGATATAAAATGGTTAGGATGTTTTAGTTATAAGAAAATTTTTTATGCATCAAACTATTTTTCTCAAATGTATAATTATGCAATAGAATTAATAAATAAAAATTTAGCTTATGTTGATCTTTTAAGTAAAGAAGAAATAAAAATTTATAGAGGTACATTAACTACACCAGGTAAAAATAGTCCCTATAGAAATCAAAGTAAAAAAAATAATCTTATTTTATTTAAAAAAATGCGTCATGGTAAGTTTGATCAAGGAACAGCTTGTCTAAGAGCAAAAATAGATATGAAATCACCATGTTTAATTATGAGAGATCCAGTATTATATAGAATAAAGTATATTCACCATCATCAAACTAATAATAATTGGTGTATATACCCAACATATGATTTTGCTCATTGTATATCTGATGCAATTGAAGGCATAACACATTCATTATGCACTTTAGAATTTATAGAAAACAGAAAATTATATAATTGGATACTAAAAAATATATCAATTAATCATTATCCTAAACAATATGAATTTGCCCCACTAAATTTATCATATCATGTGTTATCGAAAAGAAAATTAAAAATATTAGTAAACAAAAAAATTGTTAATGGATGGGATGATCCAAGAATGCCAACTATAGCTGGATTAAGACGTCGTGGTTACACTGCAAATTCTTTAATAGAATTCTGTAAACTTATTGGTGTTACTAAACAAAATAGTTTGATTAGTATAAAATTATTAGAATATTGTATTAATAAAGAATTAAATATTAGTGCTCCAAGAATTATGGCTGTAATAAATCCAGTACTGTTAGTTATAAATAGTTTACCTAAAAATTATTGTATGTATATTAGTGTACCTAATCATCCTAATAATCCTAGTATGGGTAAAAAAAATATAATACTAACTAGAGAAATATATATAGATAGAACTGATTTTAACGAATTTTATACTAAGAATTTTAAAAAATTAACTTTATTTAAAAAAGTAAAATTAAGATATTCTTATGTAATAAAAGCTTATAAAATTTTAAAAAAAGATAACAAAATAATAGCAATTTTTTGTAATCATGAGCAATATAAAGCAAATAAAAATTTTAAAAATAAAATAAGTATTATACATTGGGTATCAAAAAAATATAGTTTACCTGCAGAATTTAGATTATATGAAAATTTGTTTAATTTAGCTGATGTAGAGAATAAAACAGATTTTATCTCATATGTAAACAAGAATTCGTTAACTATCAAATATGGATTTATAGAAAAAAATATTAAAATAAACCTAAATAGCACTTTTCAATTTGAACGGGAAGGATATTTTTGTTTAGATAAAGAATATTTTGGTAAAACACCAATAGTGTTTAATAGAATAACTAATATAAAACACAATTAAAAAAATTAGCATATTATAAAACTAAACTAATATTCATCTCTTTTAATATTTGTTTAATCCACAAATCCACTCTATTAATAGATAACTCTGATTGCCTATCTTCATCTAATGCTAATCCAATAAAATAATCATTATTTAATAAACCTTTAGATGATTCAAAATTATAACCTGTAGTAGGCCAATAACCACACAAATTTGCATTATTCTTTTTAACGATATTACCTATTATTCCTATAGCATCACAAAAGTATTGAGGATAATCTTCTTGATCACCACAACCAAATATTGCAATATTTTTACTAGAGAAATCAATTTTTTTTAATATTGGTATAAAATCATCCCAATCACATTGAACTTCCCCATAATACCAAGTAGGTACTCCAAATATCAAATTATTATATCTTTCTAAATCACCTTTTTTGCTATTAGCAATATCAAATAAATCACTGTTATTCTTACCTAATTTATTATGAATAATATTAGCTATATTTTCAGTATTACCTGTATCACTACCAAAAAAAATACCTATACTCATATATATTTCCTAAAATATAATAAATTAAAATAATTTATGATATATTGTTTATTTTAAATTGTCAATTATGTACTATTTATGTGAATAAAATAAATTAAAATTGAAAATTATTTTACTAGTATATATACTAATATAATATGATAAATAATATTGAACTTGAAGAACTTATTAATAATAAACTAAAAAGTTATAGTATAAATGATCCTTATTCTATTAATGGATTACAAGTAGAAGGGAAAAAAAAAATAAGAAAAATAGTTACTGGAGTAACTATTTGTCAAAAGTTAATAAACTATGCTATTAAATTAAATGCAGATGCTATAATTGTACATCATGGTCTATTCAAGCCAAAAAATGATTTAAAAATTATTGGTATAATGTCTAATAGGTTAAGATCATTGTTAATTAATAATATTAATTTATATGCATGGCATATACCACTAGATACTCATTTAGAATTAGGAAATAATGCACAATTCGCTAAATTATTTAATATTAATATTATTGGTAATTTAAATAATTTAATAATGTATGGAAATTTTAATAAAAAAATTACAAATAATGAGTTACACTTAATATTAAGTAATCAATTACATTGTAATATTATACATTATAATTACAATAATCATTTAATTGATAAATTGGCATGGTGTACTGGTAGTGGACATAACTATATTGAATTAGTTGCTAGATCAGGGATAAAATGTTTTATAACGGGAAATATATCTGAAAATACTATATATTATTCTCAGGAATATAAGATGAATTTTTATGCAGCTAATCATGATAATACTGAATTTGGTGGTATTTGTGCTCTTAGTAACTGGTTAAAAAATAAAAATCTTGATGTTACATTTATTAATTTATCTATTAAAAAATAATAAAAAATATATTTAGTAAATTTTGACTAGTTGTTTTAAATATAAAAATAATTACTTAATAATAAAATTAATAATAAATTTTGTTCGTTAAAAATTTAATAAAATACACTTTTATTAAGTATTTTTATATTTAAATAAAAAAATAAAACAATGAATCAATAATTAAATTATGAAAAATTGTAAATGTTTAATTTATGCAAAAATAATAAACTTAATTAATAACTTCCGTCATTATGGATATAAATTAGCTAATTTAGATCCATTAAATTTATGTGATAAATCATTGATACCAGAATTAAACATTAATTATTACAAATTTACTAATATTGAATTACAATCAACAGTACATTTTTATAATAAAAAAATAAAGATTATTAAGTTATATAAATTAATGAAAAAAATATATTGTAATTCAATTGGTATTGAATATATGTATATGAATAATAAAATACAAAAATTGTGGATTCAAAAATATTTAGAAAAAAATAATAACTTAATATTATTAAATAATGCAAAAAAAATAGAATTATTAAATGATTTAATTATTGCAGAAAAATTTGAACATTATTTAAATTATATATTTCCTAAAGTAAAAAGATTTTCTCTAGAAGGTAGCGATGTATTAATACCAATGTTAAAAGAAGTTATATATTATGCAAGTATTAATAATTTTAATGAAATAATATTAGGTATGAGTCACAGAGGCAGATTAAATATATTGGTAAACATTTTTGGTAAAAATATTAATGATATAATAAATGAATTTAACAATAAAATTAATATTAATGATGTAAAATATCATCAAGGATTTTTTTCACAATTAAAATTTAATAATAAAATAATAAAATTAAGTTTATTATTTAATCCGTCTCATTTAGAAATTATCTATCCAGTAGTAATGGGACTAACAAAATCACGTACTGATAAAATTACTAATTATAATATAATTCCTATAATAATACATGGTGATTCAGCTATTAGTGGACAAGGTATCGTCCAGGAAACTATTAATATGTCAAAAATTAATGGTTATAATAATAATGGTACACTACATATTATTATAAATAATCAAATAGGTTTTACAACTTCTAATATTTTTAATATTTATGATCGATGTTGCTCTGATATTGCAAAAATAATACAGTCACCAATTATTCATGTTAATGCAGATGATCCAGAAGCTTCATTGTTTGTAATTAGATTTGCACTAACATTTCGTTCTACCTTTAAACACGATGTTATGATTAATTTAGTTTGTTATCGTAGAAATGGACATAGTGAAATTGATGATCCTAGTACTACACAGCCAATAATGTACAAAAAAATTAAAAATCATCCATCCGTAATTAAATTATATTTTAATAAATTAAAAAAAAATAATATTTTAAACTATCAATATACTAATATACTAAAAACAAATTATTTAAAAATATTAAAAAATAATAAATCTTATAAAAATTTTACTATAAATAATGAATTTTTTAACAGAAGTAAAAAAAATAATGTTTATAATCCTAAAAAAAATATTAATTATTTAATTTATCTAAATAAAATAGTTAATAAAATACCAAACAATATTATTTTACAACCATTAGTAAAAAAAATATATCAAAATCGTAGTAATCAAGTAAATGAAAAAAAACTACTTGATTGGGGTAATACTGAAATATTAGCTTATGCTACTATAGTAGATTTAGGTATTTCAGTTAGATTATCTGGTGAAGATATAATAAGAGGGACATTTTCTCAAAGACACATTGCAGTATATGATCAAAATAATGGTAAATTATATACTCCATTATCTAATATAAGTAAAAATAAATTTCAAGTATTTAATTCTATACTATCAGAAGAAGCAGTATTAGCATTTGAATATGGTTATTCTATATTTAACAAACCATATACTTTAGTAATTTGGGAAGCACAGTTTGGTGATTTTGCTAACGGAGCTCAAATAGTTATTGACCAATTTATTAGTTCTGGTGAGTATAAATGGGGTATAATGTGCGGATTAGTAATACTTTTACCTCACGGTTACGAAGGTAATGGTCCAGAGCATTCTTCTGCTCGTATAGAAAGATACTTACAACTTTGTGCTTTGAATAATATGAAAGTATGTGTTCCAACTACAACTTCTCAAATATATCATTTGTTATGTACACAAGCAATTAATAATATTTGTAAACCATTAATATTAATTTATCCAAAATCATTACTAAGAAATCAATTATCATATTCACCATTAATAGAATTAGCATGTAGTAATTTTAAAAAAGTAATAGATGAAATAGATAATCTTAATAAAGATAAAATAAAAAAAATTATTATATGTGTTGGTAAAATATATTATGAATTATTAAATTTAAGAAGAAAAAAAAATAAAAGTTACATCGCAATTATACGTATAGAACAACTTTATCCATTTCCAACAAGAATACTTAGTAATACTATAAAAAAATATAAATATACTGATACTTTTATTTGGTGTCAAGAAGAACCAAAAAATCAAGGTGCTTGGTCATATTGTAAAAATTTTTTAATAAAAATATTAGGTTATAGTAATATAAGTTATATAGGTCGTTCTTATTCAGCTACTACTGCAGAAGGTAATTTACAAGCACATAATATAATACAAAATAAACTACTTAACGAAGCAATAAATTAAGGATAATAAAACTTGGTATGAGTACTATAAATATAATTGTACCTGAATTACCAGAATCAATTAATAGTGCTACAATAATAATGTGGCATAAAAATACTGGGGACTATGTAAATTATAATGATATTCTTGTAGAAGTTGAGACAGATAAAGTAATATTAGAAATACCAGCGAAAACTAATGGTGTATTAGAAAGTATTAAATCAAAAGTAGGATCTATCGTTGTTTCCAAACAAATTATAGGTACTATAAATTCATCTATTACCAGTAGTAATAGTAAGTTACTAACTAATAATAAATTTTTTAATAAAATTAATGTGCGTAATTTAATTATAAATAAACTAAGTAATAATTTAAGTCCATCAGTTAGGCGATTAATAAATAAATATAATGTAAACATTAATAATATTATTAATAAAAATAAAATAACTAGTAAAAAAACCATAAATTTATTACATAGACGTACTATAAAATATATACCAATATCTAATTTACGTAAAAAAATAGCAGAAAAACTAATGAAAGCAAAAAATAATACTGCTATGGTAACTACTTTTAATGAAATTAATATGAAACCATTAATTAATATAAAGAAAAAATATGGTAAAGATTTTAAATCTACATATGGAGTAAAATTAGGATTTATGTCTTTTTATTTAAAAGCAGCAGTTGAAGCATTAAAATTAGTTCCAGAAATTAATGCTTTTATTAGTAATGGTAGTATTGCATATTATAATTATTTTGATATTAATATAGCTATGTCAACAAAAAATGGTTTAATTACCCCAATTATTAAAAATGTTGATAAATTAAGTATTTATAAGATTGAAAAAATAATAAAACAATTATCTTTTAAAAGTAAAATAAACAAATTAACATCAAAAGATTTAATTAATGGTAATTTTACTATTACTAATGGTGGTATATTTGGATCATTAATGTCAACTCCAATTATTAATGTACCACAAATAGGTATTTTAGGATTACATACTATTAAAGATAGAACAGTAGTATTAGATAAAAAAATTATTATTTTACCTATGATGTATGTTGCATTATCATATGATCATAAAATTATAGATGGTAAAGAAGCTATTAAATTTTTATTAAAAATAAAAGATATTGTAGAGAATCCAATAAAATTATTATTTAATTATTGAATTATTATTTTATTCATTAATAAATATGATAAATATTTTGTATTAAAAAAATATAAATGTTATTAATCATAAAATTTTTTGATATAATATTTAGTTTATTTTTGTAGAATATTTGGGTCGTTAGCTCAGTTGGTAGAGCAGTTGACTTTTAATCAATTGGTCACAGGTTCAAATCCTGTACGACCCATTTAGTTATTAATGTTAGTTTTATGATAAAAATTATAATTTTAATGTAATGTTAAAAAAAACTATTGCAATATTATTTGGAGGAAAATCAACTGAATATAAAATATCATTATCTTCTGCTACTCATTTAATAAAAGCAATAGATAAAAATAAGTATGATATTTTATTGATTAAAATAGATAGGTTAGGAAAATGGTATTTATATAGTACTAATACCTTATTAAATGAAAATAGATTATTACTAAAAAATCAAATAGCTATTGTGTTGGGTAATGAATATAATTTAATTAATACTAAAAATAATATGTTATTACCAAAAATTGATGTAATATTTCCAATATTGCATGGTTTTTATGGAGAAAGTGGTGCTATTCAAGGTTTATTAAATTTATTAAATATTCCATATGTAAGTACTGATATTATTGGATCATCAATTTGTATTGATAAAGATATAACAAAACGATTATTAAAAAAACTAAATATTAGTGTAGCACCATTTATTACACTATATAAAGATAGCTATATACCTAGTTTTGATAGTATTACTAAAAAAATAAAACTACCATGGTTTATTAAACCAGCTAGACATGGTTCATCAATTGGTATTAGTAAAGTAAATAATTATTATGAATTTATTAATGCACTAAAATTAGCTTTTAATTTAGATAAAAAGATTTTGATAGAACAATCAATAATTGCTAGAGAAATTGAAATAGGAATTATAGGTAATAACTTTCCTAAAGTTAGTGTATGTGGAGAAATTATTACTAATAATAATTTTTATTCGTATTATGACAAGTATGTAAATAATCAAAATGTTAAGTTAATTATACCAGCTAAATTAAATCATATTATAATAAAAAAAATTAAGAAATTAGCAATTAAAATATATTTATCACTAGGTTGTAGTATTATGGCAAGAATAGATTTCTTATTACAAAGAAATAACAAAATAATAGTTAATGAGATTAATACTATTCCTGGATTTACTAGTGATAGTATGTTTCCAAAATTATTTATAGCAAAAGGTTTAAGTTATAGTAAATTAATAGACCAATTAATATTACTAGCTATAAAAAGACATAAAGAAAAAACAATTATGTTATAATAAAATTACTGTTAATATTTAAAGATTCTGTTATAGCACTAGTTAGTATTTTTAGTGCTGTTTGTTTAATAATATATGGTGGCATGACATATATTAATTTATTAAATGGTCTTATCCAAACTCCATATTCAACAAACCAACGTTGTATATTAGCAATGTTTATTTTATATTTAGTTTCAACTACTCCAATAGCTCCTAATATTCTTACATCTTGTACTCTTTCATGATCTATCAATGGAAGTAAATCCTTTTTTAATTGCTTATTAATCATAAATACACATTTTTTCCAATTATATTGATTCAGTAATTTTAAACTAGCATTAGCAGCCACACAAGCTAATGGATTTCCCATAAAAGTTGGTCCATGCATAAAGCATTTAATATCATTATTACTAATAACGTTAGCAATTTTTCTATTAGTAATAGTTGCAGCTAGCGTCATAGTACCTCCGGTTAAAGCTTTACCTACACATAAAATATCTGGTACAATTTTTGCATAATTACAAGCAAATAACTTACCAGTTCGGCCAAAACCAGTAGCTATTTCATCTGCAATAAGTAAAATTTTATATTTATCACATAATTTACGTATATGTACTAAATATTGAGGATGATAAAAATACATACCTCCGGCACCTTGTACAATAGGTTCTAAGATAATTGCTGCTACATGACGATGGTTTAATTTTATTAAATTATCTAAATGACTAGTATCGTTAGTCCACACATCATGAAAACGACATTTAGAAATATTAACAAATAATTGATTGGAAAAATAATTTCCATAAATTTTATGCATAGAATTGCAAGGATCAGATACTGACATTGCTCCAAATGTATCACCATGGTAACTATGATACAATGCTATAAATTTATTTTTTGATATCTTTAATGAATACCAATATTGTAGTGCCATTTTAATTGCTACTTCCACAGAAACTGATCCAGAATCAGCTAAAAATATACAATTTAAATCACCTGGAGTTATCTTAATAAGATTTTTGCACAATTTTATTGCAGGTATATGAGTTATTCCTCCAAACATAATATGAGACATATACATAATTTGTTTTCTTAAAGCTTTATTTATTACTGGATGATTGTAACCATGAATTGCTGACCACCACGAAGACATACCATCAATTAATTTTTTTCCATTACTTAATACTAATTTATAACTATAAGCATAATTAATTTGATATGTTGGTAATGGGTTACTCATAGAAGTATATGGATGCCATATATATTTTTTATCAAATTTTAAATTATTAATATTCATTTTTTTCTATTTTATTAAAAATAAATAATGTATAATTTTAATTAATTAAAAATTAAACTATTTAAATTACTATATAGGGAAATATTATGTCAACTAATCAATTGTGGACTATAGATAAAATTAAAAAAATTTTAAATAAACCATTCTTTGATTTACTATTTATTGCGCAAAATGTTCATCGTAAAAATTTTACTGCTAACAAAATACAAATTAGTACTTTAATGTCAATTAAAACTGGATTATGTCCAGAAGATTGTAAATATTGCGCACAAAGTGCTAGGAATAATACAGGATTAAAAAATCAACAACTAGTTGAATTAGAACAAGTAATTAATGCAGCAAAAAAAGCTAAAGATTCTGGTGCAACTAGATTTTGTATGGGTGCTGCTTGGAGAAATCCTAATGATCGTGATATGCCATTATTAGAACAAATGATAAAAAGTGTTAAAAATATTGGATTAGAAACATGTATGACTTTAGGTATGCTAAATGAACAACAAGCTTATAGATTAGCTAAAGCAGGATTAGATTTTTACAATCATAATTTGGATACTTCTCCTGAATTTTATAATAATATTACTACTACACATAGTTATCAAGATAGATTAAATTCTTTAAATGTAGTACGAAAAGCTAATATTAAAATATGTTCTGGTGGTATTTTAGGATTAGGAGAAACTGTAGATGATCGTATTCACTTATTATCACAATTGGCTAATCTACCTAAACCACCAGAAAGTATTCCTATTAATATGTTAGTTAAAATTAAAGGTACTCCTTTAGCTAATAATAACAATATTGATCCCTTCGAATTTATTCGTGTGGTGGCTACAACAAGAATTATAATGCCAAAATCTTATATACGTTTAGCTGCTGGACGTGAATATATGAATGAACAAACTCAAGCATTATGTTTTATTGCTGGAGCAAACTCAATATTTTACGGTGAGAAATTACTTACTACATTAAATCCATCATGCAAAAAAGATAGATTATTATTTAATAAATTAAATATAACAACAGAATCAAATATAATTGATGCTAAAGAGCAACAAGTATCTAATAATAAATATTATGACGCATCAATACAGTAACTGGTTAAATAAATTTAAAGAAGTAATAATTAAAAGAAAAAAATTATCAATGTATAGATATAGACAGGCTATTACAAATAGTAATGCACGCCTAATTACTTTTTTAAATAAAAAATACATTAATTTTTCTAGTAATGATTACTTAGGTTTAGCAAATCATCCACAAGTAATATCATCTTACCAAAAAGAAATTAAAATTAGTGGAGCTAGTACTAGTAGTTCTGGACATATTATTGGATATAGTATTAAACATAAAATTTTAGAAAAAAAATTAGCAAATTTATTAGATTATCCAAATGCCATATTATTTAATTCTGGTTTTGATGCTAATCAAGCTATTATTAGTACTATTATAGGCAAAAATGACTGTGTTATTACTGATCGATTAATACATGCTTCAATAATATCTGCAATTGTACAATCATCAGGAACTTTAAAAAGATTTAGTCATAATAATATGGTATCATTAAATAAGGTATTAAAAACAACAAACAAATATACTAATAAGTTAATAATAACAGAAGGTGTTTTTAGTATGGATGGTGATCAGGCACCTCTACAAAAAATTATAATGCATGCTAAAAATAATAATAGCTGGGTAATGATTGACGATGCTCATGGATTTGGGATTTTAGGTAAAAATGGAAAAGGTAGTGCTTACTTAAAAAATTGCAAACCAGAGATATTAGTTATTACTTTTAGTAAAGCAATAGGAGTAAGTGGTGCAGCAATATTATGTAAGTATAAGATATTAGCAGATTATTTAATTCAGTATGCACGTCAATTAATATATAGTACATCATTATCTATTGCTCAAATTAATGCAATTGATACAGCTATAACTATTATGCAAGAAAGTAACTATTTAAGAAGAAGATTAAGACGTAATATCCAAAGATTTAAATGTGGAGTAAAAAAATTAAAATTAAAATTAATTCCATCTAATACACCAATTCAATCTATTATATTTAATAATAACATACATGTTCTTAATTTAGTTAAAAAAGCACGTAATCATGGTATATGGCTAAATGCTATTAGACCACCAACAGTACCAGTATTTTCGCCAAGAGTACGTATTACATTAACTGCCATGCATAGAAAACATGATATAGATGATTTATTAAAATTACTATCATTATATTAATAATAATATGAATATAAAACATAAAATAAAAATTGCTGATACTTTTAGTAAATCAGCTAAATGTTATGATCAGTACGCATATTTACAACGTAAATGTGGTCATACATTATGTAAACTATTAGGATTAGTTAGTAAACAATATTTATTAGATGCAGGATGTGGTACTGGATGGTTTAGTAAATACTGGAAATTATATAATAATAATATAATTGCTTTAGATATTTCTCCAGGGATGATTATGTATGCTAAAAGAAATAGATCAGCTCATATGTATTTATTAGGTGATATTGAACAATTACCATTAATGAATTCATCAATTGATATTGTATATAGTAACCTAGCAGTGCAATGGTGTGCTGATTTAGAATCAGCATTAGTGGAATTTTTTAGAGTACTAAAGCCAGGTGGTAAATTAGCTTTATCTACCCTAGCTAACGGCTCTCTTATTGAATTAAAACAAGCATGGGGTAAAATAGATAATGATATACATGTAAATAAATTCTTATCTATACAAAATATATCCAATATATTTAGTATTTATCGTCACAATATTTTTATTAAAACATATAAAATTTATTATGATAAATTATTAAATTTATTAAAAGAAATTAAAGGTGTTGGTGCTAGTTATTTATATGATAGAAATACATTTGGGTTAACTAGTAGTAATAAATTAAAATTATTAGAAAAATATTGGCCTAATAAAAATAACCAGTTATTAACATTAAGTTATCAAGTAGTTTATGGTATACTATACTATGACTAAAATATTTTTTATTACTGGCACTGATACTGATGTTGGTAAAACTATAGTATCCTGTGCTTTATTAAAACAAGCTAATAATAAGTATGGTTATAAAACCATTGGTTATAAACCAATTGCTACAAATATTCATCATAATAAACCAAATAATGATATATCATTATTATCATATTATAGTAGTATAAAACTAAAATATAATATCATTAATCCATTTTCTTTTAAAGAATGTACTTCTCCAAATATAGCAAGTAATATCGAGGAAATAAAAATTGATTTAGATAAAATATCTAACAATTTAGCTATAATAACTAATTTGGCAAACTTTGTAATTATAGAAGGTGCTGGTGGTTGGTTAACTCCTATTAATGATAATCTAAATTATAGTGATTGGGTTATCAGTAAACAACTACCTGTAATTATGGTTGTTAAAATAAAACTAGGTTGCATAAATCATTCACTGCTAACTAGTTTAGTTATTAAAACACAAAAATTAAATTTAATTGGTTGGGTAGCTAATTGTATATCAGATATTCCATTTATGATAGAGTATATAGATGTAATTAAACACAGATTATCTGCTCCATTAATAGGAATAATACCTAAAATAATAAGTAAAAAACAAAATAAACCAAATATAGCGAGTAACTTTTTAAATAATACAAAAACTATAATGTTTTAAAATTTTATGTTTTATTCCTTAATGTTGGAAATAAAATAACATCACGTATATTTTTACTGTTAGTAAGTAACATAATTAATCTATCAACACCAATACCTAAACCAGCAGTTGGTGGAAGACCATGTTCTAAAGCAGTAATATAATCTTGATTATAATAATAATTTTGTTTAGTAAAACGAATCTTTTGTTCTTCAGCATCATTTAACTCAGAAAATCCATTACTAATTTCATAGCCACCAATAAATAATTCAAAACGATCAGTTATATTAGGATTGTGATCATTTTTTCTTGCTAATGGTGAAACTTCAATTGGATATTCGGTAATAAATATTGGCTTAATTAAATTATGAATAACTTTTTTATCAAAAATTTCTGACTGAATATGTCCTATACTCCAGTTATTATGTATCTTAATATTAATTGATTTAGCTAATTTAGTAATTAAATACAAATCTTCTAAATTATGTACATCAATATTTTGGTAATAACAAATTGCTTCTTTCATAGACATTCTAGTAAATGGTTTACTAATATCAACATATTCTTGATTTAATAATAATTTTTGATCACCTAAAACAGTAATAGCTAATGTTCGTATTAATTCTTCCAATAATAGAATTAAATCATTATAATCTGCATAAGCTATATACAATTCTAACATAGTAAATTCTGGATTATGATATGGAGATAATCCTTCATTACGAAAATTTTTACCAATTTCAAATATTTTCTCAAAACCTCCAATTATTAATTGTTTTAAGTATAATTCTGGAGCAATACGTAAGTACATTTTAGTATGTAACTTATTATGATATGTAATAAATGGTTTTGCAATTGCCCCACCAGCATTAACTTGCATAATTGGAGTTTCTACTTCAATAAAATCACGTTTTATCATAAAATCACGAATTTTTGCTATTATTAATGATCTAGTATGGAATAATCTATAAACTTTATCATTTGTAATAAGTTCTAAATATCGTTGGCGATAACATTTATCTTGACTAGATAAACCATGAAATTTATTTGGTAATGGTCTTATTGCTTTAGTTAATAAAATAATACTTTTACATTTTATTGATAATTCTCCACTATTAGTTTTAAATAAGATACCTTCTGCACCAATAATATCTCCTAAATCAAAATCCTTAAATAATTTGTATTGTTCACGTGATATATTATTGTAAGCTACGTAAATTTGTATTTTTCCTTTAGTATCTTTAATAACAATAAACGATGCTTTGCCCATAAATCGTTTATTTATAATTCTACCAGTGATTTTTACGTTAATATTAAGCTTTTCTAATTCATTACGAGTTTTGTTGAAATAATGTTTATGTAAAATAATTGAATATGTATTATGTTTAAAACTATTTGGAAATGTGACCTTATATTTATTTCTTAAATTATCCAATTTATTTTTACGAACTAAGTATTCTAATTCTTTCATATTATAAACCTGCTTTAAGACTAGCTTTAATAAAGTTATCTAAATTTCCATTTAATACAGATTGTACATTACGTGTTTCTATACCAGTACGAATATCCTTAATCAAAGAATTATCTATAATATAAGAACGAATATGATTACCCCAATTAATTTTTACTTTATTATTTTCTAAATATTGTTGTTTTATATATTGTTTTTTGATTTCTAATTGATAAAGTTTTATCTTTAATTGTTTTAGTGCTTGTAACTTATTTTTATATTGTGATCTACTGTTTTGACATTGTGTAACAATTTTTGTTGGTAAGTGCGTAATACGTACTGCTGATTCTGTTTTGTTTACATGTTGTCCTCCTGATCCAGAAGAACGATAAACATCAATTTTTAAATCAGCTTTATTTAATATTATATTAGTATTAGTATAAATATCAGGATATACAAATAATGAACTAAATGAAGTATGTCTTCGTTTATTAGAACTAATTGGATTTTGTCTAATCAAACGATGCACTCCTGTTTCAGTACGTAACCATCCATATGCATACCTACCAATTATTTTCATGGTAACCGATTTAATACCTTGTTTCTCTCCTAACATTTCATAAATAATATTAGTTTTAAATTTATGTAATTCCGACCAACGTAAGTACATTTTAAGTAATATATTAGCCCAATCCTGAGCTTCTACACCTCCTGATCCTGCTTGTATATCAACATAACAATTAGCATCATCATATTTACCAGAAAATATTTGATTGAATTCAAGTACATTTAATTGATTATCAATAGTATTTAGTTCATCTTTTATTTCATTAATTATTTTATCATCGTATTGATTAGAAAATAATTTTATTAACTCTATAATATCATTTAATTGATTAACAAAATTACTAATTATATTAATATCATAATATAATGTGTTATATTGTCTTTTTAATTTAATTATTAAATTACTATTAGTAAATTTATTTAATAAATTTAATTCCTTACTAATTTTATTTAACTCTTTTTCTTTATGAAAGAAATTAGTTCTTAATTTTAGAGTATCTATTTTTTCTTTAATACTATATGCATAGTTAAGAATAACATTTATTTTAGACATAATACTTTAATTATAATTTATTTTTTGAACATAAAAACACTATAATATTTTAATAAATCTTAGATAAAAGGATTCTAAAGTCTAATCAATATAAAATTGTTAATTAATTTTAATTATACTAAAAACATAGTAAATTAATTTAAATTAAATTATGTAGTCTAATTATAGATTATAGTAAATATAATTATAATTAACATCAATATCTTTTTAAGATATTTTTGACAATGATTTTTACTACTTATAAAGAATCTATAGTATGATATTAATATTAATATTTATCCGTTTCTGATATTTTATATAGATATTTTAATAATAAAATTTTTATAGCCTTAAATTTAAATTATATTAAATTCATTAATAGTTATCTACTAGTTGGTAATAATTTTAATTTTATAACAATAAGAAAAATATTAATAATATAAGTAATATTATTTAAATATATAAATTTAATAAATAAATATTTACTGTGTTTATCTATTCTCATAAATAGATTGTATTTAGGAATATAAAATTTTAAAAATGTTGTTATACTATTAGATAGTATACATCTGACTAATATTAGTAAGATAGGTAATTATTTCAATATGAAATCAAAAAATTATTTTATATTTTTTACTTTTTAATGATTAAAAATAAAAAATTACTAGATAAATATTGGATAATCTAAATAAACTTATAACTATTTTTAAATAACTATTAAATATTATTATTTATCTATTTCTGAGTTAATTATAATATCCTTCTAAAAAATTTAGTAATATTATTAGAGCACTATAATGATAATTTAACCTTATTTTATTAAGTTATCTTAATATATTTAATATTATTAATATAATAAACATACTAAAGCTATAATAGATTGTATTTTATATTATTAATTTAATTTTACATTAATTTATAAATAAATTACTATTCATAATTTATTAATTAGCACAAACTGTATATTTGTAGTATTTATATTATATAACTAAAATTAAATAATATTATTATTGATATTTATTAATAATAATTTTAGTTTAATACTTAAGATGTACTGGTAATTTTTTTAATTTTTTTAATATCATAATAAATTTTTAACATATTAAAAATTAATTTGTTTATTAATTAACTTACATCCGGGAGGATTCGAACCCCCGACCTCCCGGTTCGTAGCCGGGTACTCTATCCAACTGAGCTACGGATGCAAATGTAAAGTAAAATAAACCGATGAGGGAGGGATTCGAACCCTCGATACAGGTTAACTATATACTCCCTTAGCAGGGGAGTGCCTTAATCCTCTCGGCCACCTCACCTAATTAGTTTCATATAATACAAATATATTATAAAAATTATTAAATTATATTAAGTTTATAATGGTTTATTTTTTGTTTTAAGACGTTGATATACTTCCTTACGATGTACAGATATTTCTTTAGGTGCATTTATACCAATACGAATTTGATTACCTTTAATACTTAGAATAGTAATTGTAATATTATCATTTATAATTAAAGTTTCACCAACTCGACGAGTTAAAATAAGCATTACTTTACTATATCCTTTAAATATTTAAACATTGTTTAAAATTATCAACATAAATTAGCATAATAATAATATAAATGTATTATTAGTATATTATACTTTCATTAGATAATAGCATATGTATAGTATTTATAATACTAGGTAACAAATCAATATTATGAATTACTATTTGAGATATACTTGGGGTACCACCACCTTTACCACCAACATTATCAACTAAATATTTAATAATATTATTTGCTTGTACATATTTAATTATATTATTAGTTATACCAATTACTAAATAAATAACACTATCTAATTTAGTAAATAACACAATAATTAATGAATTTAAATATTTTTTTAATAATTTTACAATATTAATTAATATACTAATATTATTACAGTTAATCTGTTCTATTAAAATATTACTATTATTTAAATGATGTTTAATTTTATAACGTAAAATTTCTACTTGACTAATAATATATTGTTTTTCTAAATTTGTGATATTTTGTTTTAAAATTCTATAATTATTTACCAGTATTGATATTTGGTCAAATACTGATTTTGTATTAGATTTAATTAATTTAGAAATTTTTAATATAGTGTTTTTTTGTTCTCTTAAGAAATTAAATGCAATTTCATTAGTAATTGCTTCTAAACGTCTTACACCTTTAGCAATACCTAATTCATTTATAATACAAAATAAATTAATATCTTTAGTGAATTTAACATGTGTACCACCACAATCTTCATAAGATATATTGCCAATTTTAATACTTCTTGAATTAATAATATTTTGATACTCAACATTATTTGGTGAAATTATATTATTTTTGTTATATTTAAACTTATTAATATAAGTTGTAATAGGTAGATTAGTTCTAATTTGTTGATTAATAATATTTTCTATTTCTGGTATACAGTTTTTTAATGACGCATTACTAATTACATCAAAACGTAAGTGATATTCGTCAATATATGAACCATATTGTTTAATATATATATTATTATTAATTTTTTTTAAAGCAGCATATAACATATGAGTAGCAGTATGATTTATGCTAATTAAATTACGTCTTACATAATTAATTAATGCTGTTACTTCCATACCAATTTTTAACTCTCCATATTCTATAATACCTTCATGAATAAATATATCACCGTATTTTTTTGTATCAACAATGTTAATCATAACATTAATTGATAATATTTTTCCCTGATCACCAACCTGTCCACCAGATTCACCATAAAATGGTGTTTGATTAAGAATAATGTATACTTTATTATTATTATTGTTATAGCATATTTCATTGATATTTTGATAATTATATATTATTCCTTGCACTAAACTTAAAGTTTCTATATGATCGTATCCAATAAATTTAGTTTTTTTGTAATTATTTAATAATGTATTAATATCTGTTTTATTCTTATTTGATATTAATTTTTTTCTTTTTTTTATTTCTTTCTTAAATTCCAATTCATCTATTTTTATGTTACTATCACTACATATATTTTTAATTACATCTAAAGAAATGCCGTAAGTATCATATAAATAAAATATTATTTTACCACTAAGTATATTATTATCTAATTTAGATATTATTTTATTTATTATTTTTTTACCTTTATTTATAGTATTATTATATTGTTGTTCTTCTTGTTTAATAATATATATAATATTTTTTAATGAAATGATAAAATTATTTATCTTTACTCTCATAATTTTGATTAATGGAATTACTAACTTGTATAAAAATAAATAATTAATACCTAATTTTCTTCCATAGTTTATTGCACGACGTATGATTTTCCTTAAAACATAACCCCTACCATTATTACTAGGAAAAACACCATCACTTATAATGAATACACAAGTACGTATGTGATCAGCAATTATATATAATGCTGAATTATAGAAGTTTTTAATTTTTAATTTTTTTATAATAATACTTATTAGTAATTTAAATAAATCAATTTCATAACAAGAATTAACATTTTGTAATACTGAAGTTATACGTTCTAGACTCATACCTGTATCAACAGAATTAATATTTAATGGTAAAAAAATATTATTATTCTGTTTATTAAATTGCATAAATACTAAATTCCATAATTCTAAAAAACTTTCATTATTTTCTTTACTATTAAATATTTTTAAGTAATTATTAATATTATCGTTACCTAAATAATAAAAAATTTCTGTACATGGACCGCATGGACCAAATTCACCCATATACCAAAAATTGTTAGAGTAGTAAATTTTTTGTTTTTTATTACCTACTAATATTAATTGATTATTAGATAATCCTAATTTTAACCAACAACGGATTGTGAAAGTATCATGTATATTAACTGTTACTAACAACTTATTTTTTGGTATTGCAAATAGTTTATTATCAGTTAATAGTTGCCAAGCAAAGTGAATAGCTTCTAATTTATAATATCCACCAAAACTAAAATTACCTAACATTTCAAAAAAGGTGTGATGTTGTTTAGTATAACCAACATTATTTAAATCATTATGTTTACCACCAGCTCTTACACATCTTTGTGCAGTAACAACATTAATGTATTTTGGTTGTTCAATACCAAGAAAAATATTTTTAAATTGATTCATCCCAGCATTAGTAAACATTAATGTTGAATCATTTTTTGGTACTAATGAACTACTATTAATTAATTGATGATTTTTACTTATAAAATAATCCAAAAATATTTGCCGAATTTCTAAAAAAGATTTGTACATTAATTATACCAATTAGATTAAATTTTCATTTGCATCATTATTATTTTTAATTTTTTCTAACTCACATTTACTTAATAACATACTACGTAATTCTTTATCTAACTGAACTAATATATGATGATTGTCTTTTAAAAATTTACATGCATTTAATTTTCCTTGACCAATATTATTACCATTATAACGATACCAAGTACCAAGTTTTTCTATTATTCTATACTTTAAACCAAAATCAATTAATTCTCCTAATTTATTAATACCAGCCCCATAAAGAATTTGAAATTCAGCTTGTTTAAAAGGAGCTGCTATTTTATTTTTTACTACCTTAATACGTGTTTCATTACCAATAACTAATTCACCATCTTTTACTGGACCTATACGTCTAATATCCAAACGAACAGAAGCATAAAATTTTAATGCATTACCACCAGCAGTAGTTTCTGTATTTCCAAACATGGCTCCTATTTTCATACGAATTTGATTAGTAAAAATTAGTAATGTATTTGCATGCTTTAAATTACTAGCTAATTTTCTCATAGCTTGACTCATCATACGAGCAGCTAATCCTATATGTGCGTCACCTATTTCTCCATCTATTTCTGCTTTTGGTGCTAACGCTGCTACTGAGTCAATTACAATAACATCAACAGCTCCTGATTTTACTAAAGCATCACATATTTCTAATGCTTGTTCACCAGTATCTGGCTGAGAACATAGTAAATTATCTATATCAACACCTAACTTTTTTGCGTATATTGGATCTAGTGCATGTTCAGCATCTATGAAAGCACATATTTTATTATTGCTTTGTGCTGCAGAAATTATTTGTAAAGTTAAAGTAGTCTTACCAGATGATTCTGGACCATAAATTTCTACAATTCTTCCCATTGGTAAACCACCACCTAATGCAACATCTAATGATATTGAACCAGTTGAAATTGTTTCAATATCCATTGATCGGTCTTCACCTAAACGCATAATAGATCCTTTACCAAACTGTTTTTCTATTTGTGTTAAAACTATTGCTAATGCTTTTTTTTTATTATCATCAGTAATCATTACATTCCTTAAATAATTATAAAATTACTATACTAAATGTTAATAATATTTAATATTTAAAAATAAATATTATTTAGCAATATCAATTAATTATAATATTATTAATTTAATTTGATAAATTAAATTTTTAATAATTAAATAATAATTTATAATTTTAATTATTATAAATATTATAAAATATCTAATTAATATATTATTTTAATATACTAAATTCATTTTCATATTAATCTTTTTTATATTATACTAATAATACTATAGCTACACATGCTATAGCGTTAATATTATTAATAAATGGTACTCCGTTTGTTGTAGTTGCTTTAAGATTAATATTATCTATTGAACAATTAAGATCTTTAGAAATGTTTATTCGCATTTTATAAAAAAATTGAGATAATTTTGGTTTTTGTGCAATAATAGTAGTATCTATGTTATTAACAGTATATTTATTTTTATTTGTTATTACTTTCCAAGTATTTATTAACATAATACGACTATTTATATTTTTAAATTTATTACTATTAGGAAATAAAGTACCAATATCATTCATATTAGCAGCTCCTAACAAAGCATCTATTATAGCATGCAATAATACATCACCATCAGAATGAGCAAGTAATTTATTAAACATTGGTATTTTTACTCCACCTAACGTTAAATTGCCATAATTATCAAATTTGTGAATATCAAAACCATAACCAATACGCATATTAGTAACATTTAAATTTACTAAAGTAATTTTTAATAAAAGTAATATCACTTTTACTAGTTATTTTAATATTATCTGATCTACCGTGAATAATAATTGGTTTATATCCAAAATATTCTAGCGCACTAGATTCATCAGTAATTAATATATTTTTTTTTAGTATTTGCTCAAAACAATATTTTAGTAATTCAAAATTAAATATTTGGGGTGTTAATGCTTGCCATAATCTACTACGATTTAATGTATTATTGGCTAATTTTATATTGTTATTAGTATTCACTACTTTTATAGTATTAATAACTGGGGTTGCTAAAATACCTCCTATAGTGGAATAATTAGTAATTAATAATAACTTATATAAATCATCTTGATGTAAACAAGGACGAACAGCGTCATGAACAAGAACCCACTTAGTGTAATTAATATATCTTAAAGCATTAATAATTGAATAAAATCTAGATGTACCACCGTGAATAATAGTTAATCTATTATTTTTTGATAGTGGTAATTTATTAAAGTAATAATCATTAGAATTAATTACTATTATTATATTTTTTATACACTGTACTAATAATAATTTATCAACGACATGTTCTAATACTGTTTTATTAGCAATAGTTAAATACTGTTTTGGAATACTAATATTCATTCTTTTACCAATACCAGCTGCTGCTACTATCGCAGTAATATCAGGAAATATATTTTTATTTAACATGTAGTAATATTTAACTTTAGTGTAAAAAGAATAAATGAAAATAAAAAAATTACATTTTTAATTAATACTAAAATTATCTATTAATTTTTAATTAAAAATTAATTTATATCAATGATAAATAAAACTAAAAACTTTTACTAAAAATATTTATAACATTTATCTTTATAATATATAATATAGTTATAATATCATAATTTAATAAGATTAAATAATTAAATTTAAGATTTGTATGATAATTGGTATTATAGGTGCTATAAAAGAAGAAATAATATTATTATGTCAACAATTAACTAATATTAATAAAAGAATTATTGGTAGATGCACAATATATTATGGTAGTATTAATACTACTAGGGTAGTAATAATTCAAACTGGTATAGGTAAGGTATCTGCATCTTTAGGAACTACCATTTTAATAAGTTATTTTTCGCCAAGTTTAGTAATAAATATTGGATTGGCTGGTAGTTTAGTACCTTACATAAAAAAATATAATTTAGTTATTTCTCAATCTACATGTTATTATGATGTAGACGTAACAGCATTTGGTTATGAAGTTGGACAAATACCAAAACATCCATTAATGTTTAATACTCCTGAAAATATTTTATCTATAGTAAAATTATCCAATAAAAAAGAAAAAAATATTTTTTTTGGTTTAATAGTAAGTGGTGATAACTTTGTTAATGATATTAATATTTTAAACAATATAATTAGTAATTTTCCTAAAGCACTTGCAGTTGACATGGAATCTACTGCAATTGCTCAAGTATGTTATAGATTTAACGTACCATTTATCTCTATTAAACAAGTTTCAGATTATGCTAGTAATAAAGCTGATGTAGAATTTAAGTGTACTATAAAAAATATGAACAATCTATTTATTCTAACTAAGAATATTTTATTAAATTTATAAAATAATAATTATAAAATATATATTATTTATTCTAATTAAATGACATTCCACAATTACATTTATTATTATATTTTATGTTACTAATAAAAAAATAAGATTTGTTAATATTTTCTACATAATCTATTAATCCACCACTTAAATAATGTAAACTATTATTATCTATTAAAATTAAAATATTAGATTGTCTTAATACAAGATCATTGTTATTAATATTTTTGTCTAAAGTAAAATCATATTTAAATCCACTACAACCTCCATGAGTTACAAATACTCTAAAATTGTAACCAATATTATTTTTATAATTTAGTATAGATTTAATTTTTTTTATTGCTGAATTAGTAATATTAATTTTTGCTAATGATAAATTGCTCATTATAATTCCTATTTAATTTATGAAATAAGATCACTATTTTTTACCCATATAGGTACTTTACAAGTATGTTGTCGATTACAAAATAAACTATTATTACAATTAACTGATATATAATTAATCCCTTTTGGGACGACAAGATTTAATATTGTCGGAGATTGTTTTTCTAAATAATATTGATATAATGTTAATGCTCCACTTGAACCAGTTAATGTTGTAGATTTATTATCATCTCGTCCTATCCAAATTACTGATACTTCTTTACCGTCTATACCAACAAACCAACTATCTCTTAGATCATTAGAGGTACCAGTTTTTGCTGCTAGATTATATGAAGAAAACTTAGAAAACAATACACTAGATGTACCTCTTATCACTGATTGTTGCATAGCATATAATGTTAAATAAGTAGCCTGAGAAGATACAACATGCTCTGATTTAGGTAAACTATTATATATAATACTACCATCATTAGATAATATAGTTCGAACAACAGATAACATAGTATAATTACCACCACTAGCTATAGTTTGAAATAATTGAGCCACTTCAATTGGAGTTAAATTAATTGCTCCTAATAACATAGCTGGAAATATTGGATAATTAATACTACTGTAAGGTACTCCTAATGTAATTAATGTAGATATAATTTTATTTAATCCTAATTTCATACCTAAATTAACTGTAGGTATATTTAAAGATTGTACTAATGCATCCATTAACATAACACGACCACGAAATCGTCTATCATAATTTTTTGGTGACCATAAATAACCATTATTTTGCTTAATTGTTAGCGGTTGATCATCAATTAGAGTGCTTAAATTATATTTGTTTGGATTACTTAATGCTGTTAGATAAATAGCTGGTTTAATTAATGAACCAATTAATCTTCTAGCTTGCATAGCTCTATTAAATCCAGCAAATTCTGGATTAGATCCTCCAACAATTGCTCTGATTTCACCACTAAATCTATCTACAACAACCATAGCTGATTCTAAATTTAAATTATGATTTGATTTTAAATTATTAATACCACATTTTATAGCATGTTCAGCAGCATTTTGTGATACAGGATCTAATGTAGTAAATATTTTTACTCCAGATAAATTATATATTTTATTATGTAATTTATTTTGTATTTCTTCTCTAATTAATTGAGTAAAGGCTGGTTTATTTGCTGCAATATTATCATAACGGTTAATACCTAACGGACGTGATATTAATAAATCACATAATTCTTTGTCTAATATATGTTGTTTACTAATTAATTTTAGTATTAAATTACGTCTTTCTAAAGTTAAATCAGGGTTATGCCATGGATTATACAATGATGCTCCCTTTACCATACCAACTAACATAGCTTGTTGGTCAATACTTAATTCATTTATTGGTCTATTAAAATAATATAAACTAGCTAATGGAAATCCTCTAATTTGATCATCACCACTTTGTCCTAGATATACTTCATTTAAATACAATTCTAAAATATAATCTTTACTATAATAATAATCTAATATTAATGCCATACAAATTTCGTTGAATTTACGCCACAATGAACGTTTATTATCTAAAAATAAATTTTTTACTAGTTGTTGAGTAATAGTGCTACCACCTTGTATAGTTTTTTTAGCTATTAAATTAGTTAATATTGCTCTACAAATAGAATGAAAACTAATACCATTATGATAATAAAAATTTTTATCTTCAATAGTTAATAATATTTTAATTAGTAATTTAGGAAAATTATTTTTAGTAATAAATAATCTTTGTTCACTATATGGTGATTGAATTATGGTAATTAACTTAGGATCTAATTGTAAAAAACCAAAATTATGTTTACTGTTAACATTTTTTATGTTAGATATTTTACCATTACTAAAATATATTAGTACATGTGTATTGTCTAATGTTCCTTCTGGTAAATCAAATGTTCTACGTATTAATTCTATACTATTATTATGTACAGAAAATTCTCCCGGACCATTAATATATTTTACTCTACGATAATATACACTTTCTAATATATTAATAACTTTATTTTTATCAATATACATACCAGGCATTAAATAAGTGGTTTTGCTATAGACTATAGTTGGTAATTTCCATATTTTTCCAGAAATTCTATTTTTAATCACAATACTTAAATAAAAAAAGTACAACAATAATAATATTAAAAAAATGAATGATATTTTTAATAACTTTAGCAATATGCTGTTTTTAGATTTTTGATTTAAGTAATCGTAACTAGACAAATTAATATATTTCTTTTTATTGTTAATATTTTAATAATTAATTACTTAATTAAATTTTTATAAATCTGTTAATTAATAACATTATTAGTAATAATTTACAATAATTTTGATCTATTAATTAAAATTTACTTAAAATCTTACCTAAGATAAAACAAATCTAAAAATTTAAAATCTAATTATTTCATGATATCAATTTATAGTATAAATTATAAATTATTTTTACATAATACTAGTTATAGTAATATAGTAATACTATTACTTATAAATTAACATAAATTTATTAATTAACTATTTTAATTTATAATTTAAGGGATAATATGAATAAAAATAATTTTAAATCTTCATCACTAAGTATTTTAAATATTGCTGGAGTAAAACCATATAATGTAAAATCTAATGAAAAATATATGAATAAAAATCAACTTACACATTTTAAGACTATTTTATTTGCTTGGTATAAACATATTACAAATAACTTAAATTATGCTAATTTAGTAAAAAAATCTGTTAATTTTCCAGATATTGTAGATAGAGCAACACAAGAAGAAGAATTTAGTTTAATGTTACATCATTGTAATAGAGAAAGAAAAATTATTATGAATATACAAAAAACTATTAAAAGATTAGAAGAAAATAATTTTGGATTTTGTGATTATTGTGATATAGAAATTGGTATCAAACGTTTAGAGGCAAATCCAATAACTAATTTATGTATTGATTGTAAAACATTAGCTGAATTAAAAGCAAAACAAATTAATAATCAATAATTTTAAATAATAATTATTATGATCTTGAATAAAATAAATAATGTATGGTTATCTTTAGGAAGTAATTTAAATTGTCCTATAAATCAAATTAATATAGCTATAAATAAATTAAAATATTTACCTTATACAAAAGTAATAAAATATTCTTCTTACTATGAAAGTATACCATTGAATGATTATAATCAGCCAAATTATATTAATTTAGTAGTTACTTTAAATACTATGTTATCATTAGATGATTTATTTAATTTTATAAAAGTTATTGAGTATTCTCAAGGACGTCAATATAATTGTTTACGTTGGTCATCTAGAATAATAGATATAGACATATTATTATTTGGTAATTATGTAGTAAATACATCAAAATTAACAATTCCGCACTACGATATGTTAAATCGTGAATTTGTTATTTATCCAATGATGGAGTTAGATAATAGTATAAAATTACCAACAGGATTAATAATTAAAAATAATATTAAATTCTTATCTAAGAAAAGAATTCTATTATTAAAAAAATATAATAATTAATTAGTCTAAAAATATTTATTAAGTTTAGGAAATGATATATGTATACTATTAATCATTTAAAAAAAATAAAAAAGAATAAAAAAAAATTTGCAGCACTTACTGTTTATGATGCAACCTTTGCTAGATTATTATATAATCAAGGAATTAATGTTATGTTAGTTGGTGATTCTTTAGGAATGATTATACAAGGTCATAATTCTACTTTATCTGTTACTATAAATGATATAATATATCACGTACGTTGTGTAAAAAATGGTGCTCCAAATTGTTTATTATTGGCTGATTTACCTTTTATGAGTTATAATAATAATGAACAAGCATTAAATAATTCTATTAAATTAATGAGAGTTGGGGCTAATATAATAAAATTAGAAGTTATTAATCAACAGTCATTGGATATTGTTAATTATTTAACTAGTTATTCTATTCCAATATGTGGACATATTGGTTTAACTCCCCAATATGTAAATTCTTTAGGTGGATATAAAATTCAAGGTATTCATAAAAATGATGCAAATAAATTATTAGATTATGCTATATCTTTAGAAGAATCTGGGATAGTTATGCTATTATTAGAACATGTACCAGAATTACTAGCTAAAAAAATTACTGAAAAACTAAAAATTCCAGTTATTGGTATAGGTGCTGGTATTTACACTGATGGACAAATATTAGTACTACAAGATATGTTAGGTATTACTAATAATGTTCCTATATTTGCTAAAAACTATTTAAATAATCATATTAATATCGCTATCAACAATTATATTAAAGAAGTTGAATCTGGTATTTTTCCAGTAAATAAAAATTAGTCTTTTAATATGAAAATTATTAGGTCAGTTAATAATTTAAAACAAATATTAAAATTTTTCAGAGATAATAATTATATTATATCATTAGTACCAACTATGGGTAATATTCATGATGGTCATCTTGAATTAGTGAAAAAAGCAAAATTGATGAACACCATTTGTATAGTTAGTATATTTATTAATCCTACTCAATTTGATCAATCATGTGATTTTAATAATTATCCTCGTTCTATTAAATTAGATTGCAAAAAATTAAAATCTTATAATGTTGATATAGTATTTATTCCATCAGTATTAACAATGTATCCTAGTGGAACTAATAATTATACTTGCATGTATGTACCAAGTTTATCTGAAATTTTAGAAGGTAGTAAACGTTTAAATCATTATAAAGGGGTTACTACTATAGTTAGTAAACTATTTAATTTAATACAACCAAATTTAGCTTTTTTTGGAGAAAAAGATTTTCAACAATTGGTAATAATTAAACATATGGTATATGATATGCACTATAATATAAAAATAATTAGTGTACCAATTATTCGAGAAACTAGTGGTTTAGCATATAGTTCACGTAATACTTTATTAGACAAAGATGATTATAAAATAGCTCACAAATTTTATCTTACACTAAAAAGTATGGCAGATAAATTAAAGCACAATATTCATTGTGTAGTTGATTTAATTAAAATTACAACACATCAATTAGAAAAAATAGGATTTATAGTAGATTCATTATATGTTTTGGATTATAAATATTTAACATGTATTACTAATAATAGTACAAATATAATAATATTATCAACAGTATGGTTAGGTAAAATAAGATTAATTGATAATATTAAAGTAAAAATTTTTAAATAAAAATTTATAAAAATTTAGTTGTATAAATTTCTGCAGCTAATTGTATTGATTCATATAAGGTGGGATGAGCATGACTGGTTAAAGTAATGTCTTCTGCTTCACAAGACATTTCGATTGCTAGACTTATTTCTCCAAGAATTTCGCTGCTATTTACTCCAAATACACCTCCACCAATTAAACAATTATTATCTTTATTAAAGATTAATCTAGTAAAACCAGTATGATTATTAGTGACTACAGCTTTACCTAAATTAGCCCAATTAAAATCTACTACCTTAAAATTTAAATTTAGATGCTTTGCTTGCTTAATAGTACAACCAACCCAACAAAGTTCTGGATTAGTATATATTACTAGAGGAATAACTTTTTGATCAAAAAAATGCTTTTTTCCAGCTATTACTTCTGCTGCGATATAACCATTATGCATACTTTTATGTGCTAACATAGGAGTTCCAATTACATCCCCGATAGCATAAATATGATTAATATTAGTTTTCATTTGATCATTTACTTTAATATAACCATTATTAGTTTCTATTCCAATTTTTTCAAGTTGTAAATGGTTAATATTTGGTTTTCTACCAACAGCTATAATAACATTATCATAATAATTAGTATTATTTAATTTTTTATTATCATCTATTTGTACCATTACTTTAGAATTTTTTATTTCTATATTAGATATTTTAGTATTTAATTTAAAAAATAATGTGTTACTTTCCATTTGGTGCATTAATTTATCAACCATATCTTTATCTAAATTTAATATAATTTGATCAGAAACTTCTATTATATCTACTGTAGATCCTAAGATATTATAAATATTAGCTAATTCTAAACCAATAACTCCACCACCTATAATTAATAATTTTTCTGGTATACATGGTATATTTAATGCTGTAGTAGAGTCCCAAATATACTTACCATCAAATTCTATATTTAACAAATTATTTGGAATAGATCCGGTAGCAATTATTGCATATTTAAAATTAACTAATATTTCATTATGTTGTTTATCTTCAATAATTATATTATTACTATCAATAAATTTACCTACCCCATAAATAATATCAATATTATTTATTTTCATAATATTTAATAAATTACTAGATAATTTATTAATTAAATTATGTTTCCAAAAAAGTAATTGTTTTATATTTACTTTTAAACTACCAGAAAAAATACCATACTTATTAAATGTATCAAATTCTTTTATCGACTTAATTATATTTAGTAATGTTTTTGATGGAATACAACCAAAATGTAAGCATGTACCACCAATAGTATTATATTTATCAACTAATAATGTTTTTAAATTAAAATAAGCACACCTAATAGCAGCTGAATAACCACCAGGACCAGCACCTAATATAATGACATCAACACTAATTTTATTAGACATTTAATTTCCTATATTAAACTTATATTGTATTACATTTTAATTGTTAAGTAACTAAATTACGTATATCTAATACTAATTCTTTTATAAAATTAATAAAATTTACACCATCAAGTCCATTTATAACACGATGGTCATATGATAATGATAATGGTAGCATTAATTTTGGTACAAAACTATTACCATTCCAAATAGGCATAATACGAGCCTTAGATAATCCGAGTATAGCTACTTCTGGAAAATTAACTAATGGAGTAAACATAGTAGTACTACTACCATTACCTAAATTAGAAATAGTAAAATTACCACCCTGTACATGAGATAATTCTAATTTATTATTTCTAATTTTTATTAATAATGCATCTAGTTCATATGATATAGTTAAAATATTCTTATTATCTACATTATTTAATACTGGTACTATTAATCCAGTATTAGTTGCCACAACTATACCTATATTGATATATTTTTTGAGTAAAAGTTCCTTATTATTAATTAAAACACTATTAAAATAAGGAAATTCTTGTAATGCAACTGAAATAATCTTAGTAAAAATAGTTAATAAAGTAATTTTAATTGGTATATTTTGACTAATTAATTTATTATTATAGTTTTTACGGAATTCTTCAATATTAGTAATATCAACTTCATCAAATTGAGTAACATGAGGAACATTTTTCCAGCTGTTATTTAATTGTTTAATAGTAGAAACTTTATTATTTTTTAACTTAATTAATTCTACATCACCATATTCACTATATTTTTTTACTATAAATTCTGGCACATCATAAGAATTATTATTCGTTTGTTGTATAAATTTATCAATATCGCATCTTAAAATTCTTCCATTCCGTCCAGTACCAACAATATTCTTTAAATTAATATTTAGTTTGTATGCTAATCTTCTTATTATTGGACTAGCATAAATATAATAGTTCTTTATCATATTATTATCATTAGTAGTTACTACATTATGATCAGTTTTTATTAGCATTAGTAAACAATTAGTACTAATTTTATCATTAACTCTTACTTTTATATCTTGTATAATACCACTAACTTGTGATGGTACTTCTACCATAGCTTTACCAACCTCTACGATTAGTAGAGTTTGATTAATGTTTACATAATCTCCAACTTTTACTAATAATTCAATAACTTCTACTTTGTCCATACCTACATTTGGTAATCTAATTTCTAAATTCATAATATTTTTAAGTATTTTTATTAACTTATACTAAACGGGGATTAATTTTATTTACATCAATACCAAATCTATCTATAGCTTGTTGTACCATATTCATGGTTACAATATTACATAAAGCCAACTCATATAATGCTGATACTATTATATAACTAGTATCTATTTCAAAGTAATTACGTAATTTTTCTCTACTATCAGAACGACCAAAACCATCAGTACCAAGTATACAAACATGTTTATTAGGAATAAATTGACGTATTTGTTCAGCTAAAATTTTCATGTAATCAGTAACTATAACTACTGGATTATTATTTATTATCTTGTTTAAAAATGGAATTTTTGGTTTTTCTTTAGGATGTAATTTATTCCATCTATAACAATCTTGGCCATCTCTAGCTAATTCCGTGAACGAAGTTACGCTATATACATCAACACTGATATTATAATCTTGTGATAAAATTTTTGCTGCTTTACGTACATATCTTAATAATGCTCCAGAACCCATTAATTGTATTGCACCAATATTATTATTAATATTACCACTTAACGTTTCTAACTTATAAATACCTTTACATATACTATATTCTATTCCATCTATAATATTAGGCATCATATAGTCTTCATTTAAAATTGTTATGTAATAGTAAATATTTTCTTGTTTTTTACCGTACATTCTAGTTAATCCATCATGAATAATTACTGCTAATTCATAAGAATATGCTGGATCATACGATAGACAATTTGGTATTATTAAAGACTGTACGTGACTATGGCCATCTGCATGTTGTAATCCTTCACCATTTAGTGTTGTTTTACCAGATACACCACCAATTAAAAAACCTCTTGCTTGTTGATCACCAGCAGCCCAACACAAATCACCAATGCGTTGAAACCCAAAAATAGAATAATAAATATAAAATGGAATCATAGGTAAATTATTATTACTATATGAGGTTGCAGCTGCTAACCATGAAGATGCTGCCCCCAATTCACTAATGCCTTCTTGTATAATTTGTCCATTTTTGTGTTCATGATAAGTAGTTATATAATCTTTGTCTTGTGCTGTATATTTTTGTCCTTGTGAATTATATATTCCAACTTTTTTAAATAAACTTTCCATACCAAAAGTACGTGCTTCATCAGCGATTATTGGTACTATTCTATTACCTATAGTTTTATTTTTTAATAAAATATCAAGTATTTTTACAAAAGCAGTAGTAGTAGATAATTTTGTTGTCTGTTCTATTAATAATTGATGAAAGTCATTTAATGTAGGTAAAATTAAAGATTCAGTAAAATTTTTTAATCTAGATGGTAAATAACCATATAAATTTTTACGTTTGTTATGCAAGTAATGATATTCAACAGAATTTTTACTAAACTTAATATACGGTAATGAATCTGCATCATTAGTAGTCAAATCATTTAAATTTAATTTTTTTTTAATATTATCTAATGATTGTGAGTCAATATATTTGACTTGATGTGCAATATTAGCGCTTTCAATTGGTTTGCCAAGTCCGTAACCTTTAACAGTATGTAACAAAATTACTACAGGTTTATCAGTAATATTTTTAGCTAAATCTAAAGCTGAATAAATTTTTTTTGTATCATGTCCTCCTCTAATTAATTGCCAAATTTCATTATCAGTCATATTTTTTACTAACAATCTAGTTTCTGGATATTTACCAAAAAAATATTTTCTTATATAAGCTCCATCTTTTGATCTTAATGTTTGATAATCACCATCTAGCGTCTCGTTCATTAATTGAATTAATTTTCCGGTATAATCTTTATTAAGTAGTGTATCCCAATTACTACCCCAAATTACTTTAATTACCTCCCAACCAGCTCCAGTAAACATATTAGATAACTCGTTAATAATTTTTCCATTACCCATTACTGGCCCATCTAGTCTTTGTAAATTACAATTAATAATAAAAATTAAATTATCTAATTTTTCTCTAACTGCTATATTAATAGCACCTTTAGATTCTGGTTCATCCATTTCTCCATCACCTAAAAATACATACACAGTTTGCTTACTAGTGTCTTTAATTGATCTATTTTGTAAATATTTAAGAAACTTAGCCTGATAAATACCATTAATTGCTCCTAGTCCCATAGATACTGTAGGAAATTGCCAAAAATCTGGCATTAATTTAGGATGTGGATAAGAAGGTAACCCATGCCCATCAATTTCTTGTCGAAAATTATCTATTTGTTTTTTAGTTAATCGTCCTTCTAAAAAAGCACGTGCATAAATTCCTGGAGCACTATGTCCTTGAAAGTATATTAAGTCACCACCATCGAAATTATTTCGAGCACGAAAAAAATGATTAAAACATACTTCATATATCGTACTAATTGATTGAAATGATGATATATGACCACCTAAATCTAAATTTTTATTGTAAGCATTAAGTACAATCATAATAGCGTTCCATCTAACTACAGCATTAATACGATCCTCTATTTCTAAATTACCAGGATACTTAGGTTCATTACAATGATGAATTGTATTTATATAGTCTTCTAAGTTAGAAGAATTATATTTATTTAAATGTTGTAACATACACTTTAGTAAATATTTTGCTCTTCCTATACCATCATGATGAATTACTGATTCAATAGATTGAATCCATTCATCAGTTTCTATTATATCTATATCATCATTAGTTAAATTTGACATTAATATTCCTTAATTTATGAAATATTAAATACTATTTAGTTTATTTAAACTATTAAAATATATAAAATATTTTCAACAATTAAATTACTATAATCAATAAATAATTTAAATATTTATACATTAATAATTAAAATATATTATTATTTAGTATTATAATATAATATGTTTTATTATGACATATATTATTGCAGTTACTGGTAGTATTGGTAGTGGTAAAACGACAATTACTAATTTATTTAAAAAATTTAATGTACCAATAATAGACGCAGACATCATTGCTAAAGAATTAATTGATTTTAATAGAAATATAAGTAGTAGCATTATATACCATTTTGGTAAAAGAGTTAAAAAAATAAATAATGTAATTAATCGTAGTGCACTAAAATATATAATATTTGGTGATAATAATGAAAGAATATGGTTAAATAAACTATTACATCCTATAATTATAAAACGTATTAATATTATGTTGCGTAGTATTATTAATTCTTATGTTATATTAGTAATACCATTATTAATTGAATGTAATTTACATCATTATGTACATAATATAACAGTTATTAGCACCAAATATGAAAATAAAATAAAACGGGTACTAAATAGAGAGGACATAAATTATCAACAAATTAATAATATATTAAATACTCAAGTTAAAACTAAAGTTAAATTAAATTATGCAGACATTATTATTGATAATAATTCATTAATAAATGATAGTATTAGTGTTGTGCTACATCAGTATTATTTATTATTAGCAACTAATGCATATATAAAAAACAATTTTAATATTTTTATTTAATTATTTGTTTTTAATTCATCAACTGAAACATTACTTAGTATACTAATTACTTCATATTTTAACAAATTTAACATATTGATGAACATTGTGTAAGATTCTTTTTGATATTCTTGTTTTGGATCTTTTTGTGCATAACCACGTAAGTGAATACCTTGTCTTAGATAATCCATAGCGGATAAATGTTCTTTCCATAAATCATCTAGTACTTGCAACATTATATATTTCTCAAATTTTCTCATTATTTTACTACCAACAATAGATTCTTTGTTATTAAATTGTGATACTTGTTGTTCTAACAATATATTATATAATACCGTTTTATTAGTATTAATTAAATTTTTTGACATACAAAGAGAAAAATCATTTATTAATTTTTTTTTTAATACACAAATAGGTATATCACTAAATACAAGACATTTTAATACATCTTGACGTATATTTATAATAATCACACTAATATCATTAGAATTAAGTAATTCACTTCTTCTTTTATAAATTGCACAACGTTGTTCATTAATTACATTATCATATTCTAATAATTGTTTACGTATATCAAAATTATAATTTTCAACCTTACGTTGTGCATTAGCTATTGCTTTAGTAACCCAAGGATGTTCAATAGCATTATGATTATGTGTACTTAATTTACGCATTATATTTGTTATACGGTCAGAAGCAAATATGCGCATAAGAGAATCTTCCATAGATAAATAAAAACGAGATGATCCTACATCACCTTGTCTTCCTGATCGACCACGAAGTTGATTATCTATTCGTCTGGATTCATGTCTTTCTGTACCAATAATATGTAATCCGCCAGCAGCTAGAACTATTGCTTGACGTTGTTTCCAATTATTTTTAGATAATGTTTTATTAAATTTATGTGATTTAGATAACTTTTCTTGCCAAATACCACCTAATTTTATATCAGTACCTCTACCAGCCATATTAGTTGCAATTGTTACTGCTCCAGGTGTACCTGCTTGAGCAATAATTTCAGCTTCCATAGCATGATGTTTAGCATTTAATACTTTATGGCTAATACCAAGTTTTTTTAATTTTCTTGAAATTAATTCTGATTTTTCAATAGAGATAGTACCTACCAAAACTGGTTGTTGTCGTTTAATACAAGACCTGATATCATTAATGATAGCATTTATTTTATCATCTTCAGTTATATAAACTAAATCAGGTAAATCGTTACGTATCATTGGTTTATTAGTTGGTATAACTACTGTATCTAATTTATAAATTGATTTAAATTCTGTAGCTTCTGTACTAGCAGTACCAGTCATTCCTGATAATTTATAATATAGACGAAAATAATTTTGAAATGTAATGGAAGCTAAAGTTTGATTTTCATTTTGAATTTTTAAATTTTCTTTAGCTTCTATAGCTTGATGTAAACCATCTGACCATCTTCTGTCTGGTATAACACGACCGGTATGTTCATCAACTATAATAACTTTACCATTTTTAACAATATAATCTATATTTTTATTAAATAAATTATGAGCTCTTAATGCAACAATGACATGATGCATAAGCATAATATTATTTATACAATATAATGATTCTTTAGGATCTAACATATTAAATTGTACCAGTAATTTTTCAATTAAAATTAATCCTCTTTCTGTTAAATATACTTGTTTAGTTTTTTTGTCTACAGTGTAGTGTCCATCACCACAAAACTTATAAGAATCTTCTTTTTCTTGATATTTAAGAATTGATATTAACTTATTTATTTTTTTATATAAAAAAGTATTATCTTTAGATGTACCAGAAATAATTAGTGGAGTACGAGCTTCATCAATAAGAATAGAATCTACTTCATCAAGTAATGCAAAATACAAAGTTCTTTGTACTTTATCTGATTCATTAAGTATCATATTATCCCGTAAATAATCAAAACCGTACTCGTTATTAGTACCATAAGTTATATCAGCATTATAAGCACATTGTTTTTGACGAATAGATAATCCTTGTAAATTTATTCCTACAGTTAATCCAAGAAATTCAAATAATGGTTTATTTTGTTCTGCGTCTCTTTGAGCTAAATAATCGTTTACTGTTACTATATGTACACCATACCCAGTTAAAGCATTTAGATAAGCTGGTAAGGTAGCCGTTAATGTTTTACCTTCGCCAGTACGCATTTCTGCAATACAACGATAGTGTAATATAATTCCACCTATTATTTGTACATCAAAATGACGCATACCAAATATTCGTTTACTAGCTTCTCGAACTACAGCATATGCTTCTGGTAATAAATTATTTATATTAGTTCCATTAGCTAATTTGGAACGAAATTCATTTGTTTTATTAGATAATTGTTGATCGGTCATATTTGACATTTTTTGTTCTAAATTATTAACAATATCAACAATTTTATGTATATTACGTATTATCCTAGTATTACGATTACTAAAAATTTTGGTGAGAAATTTTATAATCATTTAATTATATATTATATAATAAATTAGGTTATATTCAAAATAATTAATAATAACTAATATTGTAACAATAATTTTATTAAAAGAAATAAATACTTATGAAATTAATAACGTTAATTTATAAATTGTATATTATAATAATTAATGTTTAATAGATAAAGTAATTAGTATGTTAAAAAAACCCTATATTATTAACTTTTTAAGTTGTAATACATCATTAGAATACCGTGACATATCACTTTCTTTTAAAGAAAAGATTATATTTTTAATTAAAATTAATAACTTACTATATAAAATAATACCAAAAAAATTACATCCATATTGTCAAGTAATAAATTTTCGTAATAATTTACTAATAATAGGAGTTAGTGATGTAAGTTGGAAATTTTATTTAGATAATTTACATACTAAATTAATGGTAAAATTACGTTCAAATGTCTTACCTAGTTTATCTAATATAATAATTAAAATTAGTCCTAATTTATTACTGAATAATATTAGCATGTCCTATAATAAAATAACACAAGTTACTTTTACTAGTAAAAGTATTAATACAATTAATACATTAGTAAATACTAGTCATGGAACATGTAAAAATTCTTTAAAAAAATTAGCTAAAATTATGTTATTAAATCTAATGTATCACAAATTATAAATTTATTTTTATTTAGAATAAAATCTATTATTAATAATACTACTATTCGGTATATTAAATTTTATGGGTGATTCTTGATCATTATTGAATGTTATTAATTCCCAACTATCCGGATTAGATATTATTGTTCTCAATAATTTATTATTTATAGCATGTCCAGCTTTAAAAGCATTAAATTCACCAATAATATTATAACCATACAAAAATAAATCACCTATTGCATCTAATAATTTATGACGTACAAACTCATTATTAAATCTTAATCCATTTTGATTTAAGATCTTATTATTATCAATTACAATTACACAATCAATACTACTACCTAAAGCTAAACCATGTTTATGTAAATATTCAATATCTTTTATAAAACCAAAAGTTCTAGCTGGACCAATATCATTAATAAATGAAATAGCAGAAAAATTTAGATTATAGTATTGTTTATCAAAATTTATAATTGGATGATTGAAATCAATAAAAAAACTTAATTTAAATCCATTAAATGGTAACAATTCAACCCATTTATCATATTCTTGAATGCGTACGGATTTTTTTATACGAAAAAATTTTTTGTATGCATTTAATTCACAAATACCAACCTTAAGTATTAGGTAAATAAAACAATAAGCACTACCATCCATAATAGGGATTTCTGGCGCATCAACTTCTATTAGTATGTTATCTATACCTAAACCAGATAACGTTGCATGTAAATGTTCTATAGTAAAAATACGAATATTATTATAATTAACTAAACAAGTACATAATTTATTATCACATATAGTATTAATATTGATAATAAAATCTACTGGGGGGGGTTAAATCAACCCTACGATAGATAATACCAGAATTTTCTGATAATGGTTTTAGTACCATATTAACTTTTTTCCCAGTATGTAAACCAATGCCAGTGATTTTTATAATATCTTTTATAGTACGTTGTTTAACCATACAAAAATATATTTGCTATATCAAGTATAAATATAATCATCTTGCGATTAATAAATCTAAAATTAGATATTTAAATAATTTAATTTATTATTAGTTAGTATAACTTATTATTTTAAATTTACTTAAAGTTTTTATACTATTAAAAAATTAATTTTAGTTACTTATTTATATACTAAAATAATTAATTTGTAAATTTTATTTAAAAATTTTAGTTAATTTTATAATTATTATAATTAATTAATTTGATTGATTATCATATACTTACTTATATAAGTAGCAATATTACTGATTGTACCAGCTCCTTGAGTTATAATAATATCATTATTTTTAATAATTAACATTAGTACAGAAATTAATTTATTAATATTCAGTATTAGTACAGAACGAGTTTTATTATATTGATTTAGGGATGAACATAGTAATTTACTACTAAAATTTTTGATTGGTTTTTCCCCAGCTGAATATATTGTTAATATTAATGTTATATCAATACTAGATAATACACGAATAAAACTATTATATAAATCATACGTTCTTGTAAATCTATGAGGTTGAAATATCATGATAATTCTTCTATTTGGCCAACCAATACGAATAGTATTTATAGTTGCTCTCAATTCAGTAGGATGATGACCATAATCATCTATTAGTGTAATTTTTTTTATTTTCTTATTCATATAATTAATATTATATTCTCCTAGAACAGAAAAACGTCTTTTTACTCCACTAAATTCTGAGATAGTCTTAATTATTTTGGATATCTTAATTTTTTCTTTTAGAGCCACTATAATTGCTGCTGTTATATTTAATGCATTATGATAACCAGGAATTATTGCTGATATATTTATGTCAATACCATTTTTTTGTTTAATGATAAAAGATGTATATATTTTATTCTGACGATAATTTGTAATATAAAAATCTGCTTGTTTATTAAAACCATAAGTAATAATATTTTTTTTAATACTAAAATATATTTCTCTTATTGGTAAACTATCTAAACATAACACTATATAACTACTTGTTGGAACTTTATTTAAAAAATTAATAAATGTTTGTTTTAAACAATCTAAATTACCATAAATACGTAGATGATCATTATCAATATTAGTAATTACACTAACTGTAGGATTTAAATTTATAAATGATTTACTACTTTCATCAGACTCAGTAATAAAATATTTACTATTACCTAGATATGAATATATTTTTGATGACGTAGTCAATCCACCATTTATTACAGTAGGTTGTAAATTATTATCTTTAAGTATATTATATATTAAGGCGGTAGTAGTAGTTTTACCATGAGTTCCAGAAATAATAATATTATAATAGTTTTTCATTAATAATGATAACATTCTAATTCTACTAATAATAGGAATATTTAATTTTTTAGCAGCTAATATTTCTGGATTATTATTATTAATAGCATTAGAAAATACTACTAAATTAGTATTACTAATATTATTTTCATGATGATAAAAAGTTATATTTATTCCTAATGCCATTAATTGTTTAGTGATAATAGTAGAAGACATATCGGAACCACTAATCTTGTAACCTTTTAGTACCAAAATTTTTGCTATACCACTCATTCCGATACCACCAATTCCTATCAAGTGAATATTTTTAATACAAGATAAATTTATCATAAGTTAATATTTAGTTATATTATCTATTTCTTTTGCTATACATTGTGTAGCGTCATATGTTGCTATAGTTTGTGCACAGCAAGCCATAGCAAATAATTTTTGTCTATTAATATTTAGTAAAATACTAATTATTTTATCTGGAGTAAAATCTACTTGTTTAACAATAATTGCAGCACTAACCTTACTTAATAAGGTTGCATTAAAATATTGTTGTTGATCTTTATGTATATATGGCACTAATATAGATGGTAATCCAACTACTGCTAATTCACTAATAGTTAGCGCACCAGATCTACATATAACAATATCAGCCCATGAATATGCTAAAGCTATATTAGTTATAAATTCAGTTATTTTTATGTTGTTTATATTTAACATATTACAAGTATGCTTTACTAAATTATAGTATCCATAACCTACTTGATGCCACACAATAATTTTTTCTTTTAATACTTTTGTTACTATAGGTATAACTTTATTAAGAATATTAGCTCCTTGACTACCACCAAGCACTAAAACTCTTATTATACCAGTTCTATTTTTTAGTCTAATTATTGGTTTAGGAATATTTAATATTTCTGATCTTATTGGATTACCAACTACAGTAGCATTTTTAATAGTATTTGGAAATGCTTGAGTACATCTTTTTGCAAAGATACTAATTAATTTATTAGCTTTTCCAACTACAGCATTTTGCTCATGTATAATAATAGGAATATTAATTATTTTTGCAGCAATTGCTGTAGGAATAGAAATATAGTTACCCATACATAATACAATATTTGGTTTCCAATAATATAGAATATTTCTAGTCTTTTTAATTGCTTTAAATATATCTAAAGCAAATAATATTTTTTGATATATATTATTAAGATAAAAATTATTTATTTTTATAAATTCAATATCAATACCAAATTTTGGAACAATAATTTTTTCCATTCTATTTAAACAACCAATCCAACTTACTCGCCAACCAATTGATTTAAAATATTGTGAAATTACTATACCAGGGAAAATATGACCACCAGTACCACCAGTTGCTATAACTAAATGTTTATTTGTAAGCATATATATAAATTATTATTTATATGTTTTATAATTACTAATAGTAATATTAATTACTTATTAATATTAGTAATGTAATAAAATAATTAGATCTTTAATAAATTTAATTAGTATTTATAAATTTTTAAAACAAAATTTTAATATAAAGTTTTTGCTAAATTAGTAAATAATATACCCCTTTCGATAAATGATTTAAATTGATCAGTACTAGCACATGCTGGTGATAATAGTACTATATCATGTCTCTTAACATTAGAAATAATAATATGCATTAATTGATTTAGTGTATCAGCTAATATTACTGTATTACATAATGATGCTATTTTATGTTTATCTTTACCAAAGCAATAGACTAATATATTACCATGATTTAACCATGGTAATAATGGAGAAAAGTTAGCTGATTTACTATCTCCTCCAAGAATTAAGTGTAATTTATTCTTAATAACAATACTTTTTAAAGCTGCTTTTGTACTACCAATATTAGTAGACTTTGAATCATTAATCCATTTAACATCATTACGTTCATGAATTACTTGAAATCTATGTTCTAATCCACGAAAAGAACATAACGTACTAATACTAATGTTACGAGGGATATTTAAAATATCTGCTATAGCCAACGAAATTAGAATATTATAGTAATTATGTATTCCTGTAACTTTTAATTTATCACACGACAAAATTAGATTATTATTTACTACTATCCAATTAGTATTATTATGTAAATCTATTTTATAATTTCCTAATTTACCAAATGTTATATGATAATTTCTATTATACTTCAATAAAGTATTTTGATATCTATTATTAATAATACAATATTTAGCATTGTAATATATTTTATATTTAATTGAACTATATTCAATTAATCTTAAAGGATAACGATCCATATGATCTTCACTAATATTAGTTACAACAGCAATAATCGCATTCAGACTATAAGTAAATTCTAATTGAAAACTAGATAATTCTATTACGTATACATGATAATACTTATCAAGTAATGATAATACTGGTATACCAATATTACCACCAATACCAACTAATAATCCGTTAGCTTGTATAATTTTACCTACTAAAGTAGTAACTGTACTTTTTCCATTAGAACCAGTAATAGCTATTATCGGTCTATTAATTTCATTAATAAATAATTCGATATCACTAACTATTTTAATATTTAAACTAATTAATTTTAGTAGTAATGAATATTTTAATTTTAATCCAGGACTAACAACAACTAGTTCAGCAGAAAATAACCATAACTTATTTATTGATCCAAAATGACATGGAATATAACTAGGTATTGATTTATATAAATATTTACGTGTATCAATAACTTTTGGAATAACCCCTTTTTTAAGAAAAAATTTAACGCATGATATTCCAGTAACACCTAAACCAATAATAACTATATTCTTATTTTTATAATTAACCATTATTATAATATTTTAATTGCATTAAAGATAATATTAATAGTATAAAACAGATTATCCATACACGTACTACAATTAATTGTTCCTTATAACCTTTTAATTCAAAATGATGATGAATTGGTGCCATAAGAAAAATTCTTTTTTTAATTATTTTAAAAAAGATAATTTGTATTATAACTGATATTGTCTCTACAAAAAAAAATCCACCCATAATTAATAATAAACTTTCTTGATGTATTAATACAGATATTAATCCTATAACACCACCTAATGGTATAGATCCAACATCACCCATAAATAACTTCGCTGGATAACAATTAAACCATAAAAACCCTAAACTAACTCCAATTATTATCATACATAATACTACTAACTCACTAGATAAATTAATATAACTAATATTAAAATATTTACTTAGTTTTATACTACTAGTAATAAATGATAAAATTAATAATCCAATACTAGTAAATATTATTGGTACAATTACTAATCCATCTAATCCATCAGTAAGATTAACAGCATTACTTGTTCCAACTATTATTAAATAAGAAAAAATTGCAAATATTAACCAGGAACAAATCTTAATGTATCCAATAAAAGGAATAACAATCAATAATTTATAACTTATAGTATTATTAGTTAAAATACAAATAATAACTATTACTGATAGTATTGATTGCCATAAATATTTTTTAATAGCACTTAATCCCTGTGTATTATTATAACGAATTTTATAATAATCATCTATAAATCCTATAATACTATAACCAATAAGTAAAAATGTTATGTATTGTATAAATACATTATTATAATCTATCCATAAAAATATAGATAATATAATTGCTATATTTATAATAATACCACCCATAGTTGGGGTATTATTTTTTTTTTTATGAGATTTAGGATAGCAGCACCTTCCTATTTGTTTACAGTTTAATTTAACTAAAATAGGAAAAATTATATATCCAATAGATATAGTAATAATAAATGTAGTTAATAAAATAATACACAATATATATATATTTAGTGTATTAATATGATAAAAATAATAATTAATTAATTTTACTAACATAATATATTATTAATAAGCATATTCACTATATAATTAGCTAAAGTATTATGTGATCCTTTAACTAATACAGTTATATTATTATAATATAATATTAGTTTTTTTGTATATTTAATTAAATTAATTAAATCAAAGAAATGCTTATTATGATTAATATTTTTACCTAAAAAATAACTTAATTTACCTATTGTTAGAATTTCATTAATTTTAAAATTTTTTATTATTTTACCAATAAAATTATGATACAATATGCTGTTATTTCCTAATTCTAATATGTCACTAATAATCATAATTTTGTAACTATTAAATTTAGATAAAGTTTTAGCAGCTAGTATTGTAGAACTAACATTAGCATTATAACTATCGTCAATTAATAATTTATTTTTACTTAAAAAAATAGGATATAATCTACTACTAATTGGTAATAATTGTGATATACCTTCAATTACTGCTGATAGTGATGCACCAGCTAAAATAGCTAAGGCGCTAGCTGCTACAATATTAGAAATGTTATATATACCAAATAACGGTATAGTTAATTTACACTTACCAATCGGTGTACATAAATAATAATCAATACTATTATTAACGTTAATTGTATTAATAATAAAAAAATGTGCTAAATTTTTCTTATGTAAAGAAAAATACCAAATTTTCTTATTATAGAAAAATATTTTCCAATTTGGAATATCATTACTATTAAGATTAATAACGCAATGGCATACTGATTTTTCCAAAAATATCTCACTTTTAGCTTTTGATACTCCGTAAATATCTTTAAATCCTTTTAGATGAGCGAAAGAAATATTATTAATTAGTACTATTTCTGGTTTTACTAAACTATTAGTCCACATGATATCATTAAATTTATTAGCACCTAATTCAATAACAACAAAATCATGTTTTGAAGTTAATTTTAATAAAGTTATTGGTACTCCAATATCATTATTTTGATTACCAAAATTACATAATACATGACCACATTGCTTTAAAATACTAGTAGTAATTTCTTTTACTGATGTTTTACCAGAAGAACCAGTAATAGTTAATGCTTTTATTGAATATTGTTGTCTAACCCATAAACTTAATTTACCTAACGCTATTTTAGTATTAGAAACTATTAATTGAGGAATATTAATTTTACATTCATAACAAACTAAAATAGCTATTGCACCATTATGAATTGCTTCTAATATAAAATTATGAGCATCAAAATTCTTACCTTTTAAGGCAATAAATAAACATTTTTGATTTTTTGTGATTTTTCTTGAATCAAGACTAATTGTAAGTATTATATCATTACTAATATTATTAATTAATTTAGCATTAATTATTGATGCAATTTTGGATAAAGTAATTGGTAACATTTTATATTTTTAATACATTATTAACTACAAACTTGTCAGAATAGTAAAAATAATTATTTTTAATAATTTGATAATTTTCATGGCCTTTACCAGCAATAACAACTACATCTTTCTTATCAGCATTATTTATAGCATAACTAATTGCTTGGCTACGATCAAAAATAATTTTAGTTATTTTTTTAATATTACTCATGCCAGATTTTATATCATTAATTATTGATAATAATGACTCATTACGTGGATTATCACTAGTAATAATAGTTATATCAGCATAATTATTAGCAATATAACCCATTATCGCTCTTTTTTGTTTATCTCTTTCACCACCACAGCCGAATACACACCATAATTTATTACTACAATAATTTCTACTAACTAATAATATTTTTTTAAGTGCCTCAGGATTATGAGCATAATCAATAATTACTATTGGATAATTTACTAAATTTATAACTTCCATTCTACCAACTATTGGTTTTAAGTATTTAGCAGTACTTATTAACTCAGATAGTGGATAATTTAATGACAGTAGAGTAATTAACGCTAATAATACATTTACGGCATTAAATTCACCAATTAATGTAGTGTTAATACTACCATCACCCCAAAAAGAACAAAATTTAATATTGGTATTATTAATAGTGTATGATATATTACTAGCATACAGCCAATAATTATCATAATAATTAGATAATTTTTTATTTATTGATACTACTGAAACATTAGATATTTTTCTTGCCCAAATTGCTCCAATAGAGTCATCAATATTTATGATGTTGTGACGTATATTGAATTTATTAAATAATTGCCACTTGCTAAGAATATATTGTTTCATATTACCATAATAATCTAAATGATCATGACTAATATTACTAAGTATTGCAGCATTAAAATATAAATCATCTATTCTGTTTTGCGTAATTCCGTGAGAAGAAATTTCTAGTGTTACAAATTTTGCTTTATTTAAGACAAAATTTAATAATTGTCTTTGAATATCTATTGGTGATACTGTAGTATTACTAGTTGGTAATAAGTAATCATTTTTAATCATACCATTACCAATAGTACTCATCACTGCACTATTTTCTCCTAGTAGATATACCCATTGTGACACTAAATTAGTAATAGTAGTTTTACCATTAGTACCAGTAACACCAACTAATTTAATTTTCTTTGACGGATGATTAAAAAATCTTCCAGCTAATGCTGATAATCTTAATTTTAAATTTTTAAATAAAATAATTGGAATATTAGTATAACATTTTAAATTGTTAATATAATTAGTATTAAATTCAACAATTATTGCTTGTGCTCCATTTCTTATAGCAATTGTAATATAATTAAAACCATGAGTATTATGACCACTAACGGCAATAAATAAACTACCATTAATTACTAAATCACTATGTAATGCAATATCAGTAATATTATATTTAGATAAATCATAATTATTATCTAATATAATAATATCTTTGATCCATGGAGAAATTAAATTATATAAATTATAATTCATTGTATAATACTTATATTGTTAACTATATTTCGATATGAAATAGTAACTATAGCTATAATAATAATATTTGTTTTACATTTTATGTTTATTTATTTAATTTAATTAAATTAATATATTTTTTGAGCAATACGTAGAATAGCACTACGTGATCGCCTATTATTAATTATTTCATTTGATGATGGTTTAATTTTTTTTAGAAACTTAAATTTTTTATCTTTACTAATTTTTAAGATAGATTGTTGATTTACACTAAATGAATATGCGTTATTAGTAGTAGTAATTGGTGACATAAAATTTTTTATTATTCTATCTTCTAAAGAATGAAAACTAATAATAGATAAAATACCATTAGATGATAATATATGAGATATATGACTTAATAATAATTTAATTTCTTCTAATTCTTGGTTAATAAACATACGAATTGCACGAAAACTTTTAGTTGCTGGATGTCTTTTGCTATGTTTATTAATACTTTTATAACTTCTAGTAATAATTTTTGACAAATCTATAGTATTTATTATACTATGATGTTTTCTAAATTTACATATACTTTTACTAATATATTTTGCGTAATATTCTTCACCTAAATTATATAGTACTGAATAAATATCATTATACTTAGCATGATTTAACCAATATCCAGCAGTATAACCTGTTGTATTGTTCATACGCATGTCTAATGGTCCATTCTTCATATAAGAAAAACCTCTATTAGAATCATCTAGTTGTATTGATGATATACCTAAATCTAATAATACTCCATCAATATGTCCTAATAAATTTAATTGTCTTATATATTTTATCATATTAGAAAAATTATCATAAATAATATAACATCTATTATCTAAAGTACTACAGGCAACTTTTATAGCTGATGGGTCACGATCCACTACTATCAATTTACCATTTTTATTTAATTTAGATAATATTAACTTGGCATGTCCACCAGAACCAAAAGTAGCATCTATATATATACCATTAGGTTTTATATGTAAACTATTAACAGCTTCATGTAATAATACTGTATTATGTTGGTAATTATTAATCATAATCTAATTATATATTTTATTTTAAAAATAGTTTAATTTATTCTAATCTACGTGAGAAAATTTAACACTAAAATAAATAATTAACTTTATTTTATGAAAAATACTTTATTTTATGCATTAAAAATATTACTTGTAATATATCTTGTATTTTCATATACATTGTATATAAAGGCAAAAATTTATAATAACAAATCTATTAATATCTATTCTGATATAATTAATATTCATCACAATAAATTAATAGTCTTGTTAGGACATGTGTTTTTACAGAAAGATAGCAATACTATCTACTCAGATAAAATAATTTTAGAGTATATAACATTAAAAAACAATAAAAACTTTTTAATAAAAGTAACAGCTACTGGACATGTTATATTTTTTAATAAAAAAAATAAAATTACTGGAAACAAAATAAAATTATATTTTGATGTTCACAATACTCATATTAATAGTCGTTATAACATAATAAAAATTAAAAAAAATAAAAATTTGTACGATACAATATATAATATTAATAATATATCTATAGTTAATGGAGAATTATATTTATGTTCTATAAATCGCCATAATAATATTATTATTTATGGATCGAAAATAATTTATAATTCTTATAATAAAATGATCAAAATATGGAATGCTAAATTTAAATTAAATAATATACCTATATTTTATAGTCCATATTTATCATTTAATTATAATAACAAGCTATCATATTTTGGTATATTATTACCAAAGATCAGTTATAATAAAGGAATAGAATTAGATATTCCTTATAGGATATTTAGTAATCTTAATTCTTATGAATTAATTGTTATTCCTAATATAAAACAAAGTATTTTTAGTATAAAAAACAAATTTAATTATTTATATAAAAATTATTGTGGATCATTAGAATTTTCTTTTATCCCTAATCAAGAAAAAATAAATAATAATTTATGGTTATTATATTGGTTTAATACACTAAAAAAAAATAATTATCAATTAGATATTATGTATAATAAATCTAATAATTATGATTTTATAAAATCATTAAATATTAATAATTATTTTAATAATAAAATAATTAAAAAATATTATTTATTAGTAAATAAAAGAAATATTAATGGTAGTATTTTATATGAAAAATTGTTAGTAAAAAATAATAATTATAATATTAATTCATTTATTAACTTTTATTACTACAAAAACCTATATAGTAAATTAATTAATTTTAGTATACTAGGGCAATTTACTAAATATAGTATTAATAATAATATATTAAAATACTTTTATATTATTCCCAAATTAAATTATTTAATTCCTACTAGATTAGGGATAATAAATTTATTATTTGATTTAAATACTATATATAAAAATAAAAATATTAATTTAAATTATTATAATAAAATTGATAATTTACTTAATAATAAGTATGTACACATAATACCAGGAATAAATATTAATTGGAACATAATGATGAAGTTATTTATTAATAATCATTATACACAATTAATTAAACCAACTATAGAATATCAATATAACAATATATTAAAAAATAACTTTAATTTTGATAATTTTTATCAAAAAAATTTTGTTAGTTTTAATAATATTAACAAAAATAGATGCTCTAATCATTATCTTTTTGAAGGATTTAAGACGTTCATTTTCAATAAAAATGTAGAAAAATTATATTTTTCATTAGGTAAAATACACTATATATTATTTAATCATAATAAATATAATAAAATAATAAATAATATTTGGTTTAGTCAAAATATCACAAATTTTAAGAATAAGTTATTTATCAATAGTAGTATAGAATTTATTAAAAACTTAAATAATATTATATTTAATAATACAAAAATTAAGTACAAATTAACAAATAAACGATTTTTAACTATAAATTATTATTATCTAAATTTAAAGCAATTAAATTTAGATAAATTTTTTCCTTTCCTTAAACATCAAATTAGATTAAATTTTGATTGGATCATTAATAAAAATTGGACTATTAATAGTCAAAATAATTTTGATATAAAAAATAATAATATAGATAACCAATTTTTTAATATAAAATATAAAAATTGTCATTTTAATTTTATTATTAAGTATGAATATAAATTAATATATAATAAAATATCTAATAACTTAATTAAAAAAAATGATAATCATTTTTCTTTTGACATCGGTATCAGTAATTAATTTATAATAGATAATTAAAATTATGTACTTATTAATTAGTATATTTATAAATCTAATATTAACTAGTTATATGTATTCTGCACCAATTATGTTAGATAGAATAAATACTATCGTAAATAGTAATTTAATTTTAGATAGTGATATTAATAGCAAATTACAACATGTATCAAAGAATAATAAATATATATTCTATAATAGTTATGATTATTATATTATGTATTATAGAATTATGTATATATTAGTAATTAATAATATAATTTTTTCTGAAAATATTATTAATAATAAACAAGTAGAAAATATAGTAAAAATAATTATTGAAGATAAAAGCATAAATGATGTAAATTTTTTTACACCAAAAATGAAATTTGATTTTATCAAAAATAAAATTTATCAAATAATTTTAAATAAACAAATAAACGAATATATTGTACGAAATGTAATAATCCCAATACAAGAAACTAATATTTTATCACAACAAATAATAAATAAATATTTATACAAAATTAGAGTTAAAGTAAGTTATTTTGTGATTAATTTATTAAAATATACATCAAGTGATAAAATAAAAATAATAAAAATAATTAATAATTCTATTGATTACAGTAATAATTGTTTATACCTAAATAAATTAAAATATTTAATAAATAAAAAATTAATTAGTATAAAAAAATATAGTGATAATAACTGGCAATTAATAAATAATATACCATTATTAATAAGACAAAATATAAAAAAGATTTATAAAAATATATTAATTGGTCCAATTTGTACGAAAAATAGCATATACTTTCTCAAAATAAATAATATTTATAAGCTAAATAAATATATTATAAATAACAAAATATATATTATAAGATATATTATAATTAATCAAAAATACTTTAATAATAATTTATTAATAAATAATTTTAATAATATTAAAAAACAAATTTTTAATAAAACTATTAATTTTAACGAAATTATTAATAAGTTAACATTAGGTAATAATGATTTTTACAATACTGGTATATGGTTTAGTAGTATTAATCATATACATCCAATAATAAAAAAAATAATTTTAAATATGAATACTAGTAATATTAGCAATCCTATTAAAATAGGAAGTAATTGGTATATTATACAATTATTAAATATTGATAATAAATATAATAATTTTTTAAAAAAATATAGCTACTTAATAATTTTAAAACGTTATTTTTCAGAAGCAATAAAAATTATTATTAATAAACAATATAATCAATCCTATATTAATTCTAATATTAATGATTATGAATAATTATAATATCGTTATTATTACAGGTGAACCTTTAGGAATTGGATTAGATTTAATTATTTACTTAATATAATATGTATGGTCAGTAAATATTATTACTCATGCTAATCCTGATTTATTAATTAGTAGATTAAAAGAATTATTATTACTATTAACAATATATAATTATTTATCTAATATAAAAAAGTATAGGCCTATAAGTAATATTTTAGTATTACTAGTATATACTAAAAAAGTAATTAATGATAAATTAGAGATGTAGGTAATAGTGAAATATATCATAAATGCTTTAAAAGCAGTATGTAGTTTTTATTTACTAAATAATTTTTCAGTTCTTGTTACAGAACTAGTAAATAAAGTAATTATTAATTATAATGGAATTAATTTTACTAGTCATGCTGAGTTTTTATCAAAATTATGTCAAAAATTAGTTTTAATAATATTTATGTATAAAAATATACGTATTGCTTTAGCTACAACTAATCTACCATTAAGTTATGTATCAAGATCAATTACCAAAGAATTACAATAATATTATGATTTTACATAATTATTTAAAACATGATTGTAAAATTTTTAGTTCATGTATTTATATTTGCGGTTTAAATTCACATGCTGGAAAAAGTAGATTTTTAGGAACCAAAGAAATTAATATTATGACCTAGTTAATTAATTCTCTAAAAAAATAATTATAATATTCATAGATCATTATCAGCAGATACAATTTTTCAAAATAAATACCTAAATTATGATGATGTTATATTAATTATGTATCATGATCAATTACTTCCAAATAAAATATTGTTTTTTGATAAAATAGTAAATATTACTTTAGGATTACCTTTTGTTATAATTTCAGTGTATGGATACAGCTTTAGAAATAGCTAGATCTAATAAAATTAATATATAAATAATATAAAAAATGTATAGTATACTACTACTGATATAATCAAGTTAAAATATAATTATGAATTACAATAACTTATACAAAAAAATTTTTAAAAAAAAATTTGGTCAAGTGTTTCTAACAGATATTAATGTTATAAAAAATATTATTAATTTAATATGTCCAAAAATTAATCAAACAATTGTAGAAATTGGTCCAGGAACTGGAGCTATAACAAAAAAGTTAGTAAATTTAGTAAAATATTTATTTTTAATTGAAATAGATATAGATTTAGCCACAAAACTAACAAACAAATTTAGTAATAATAATGTTATTATTATATGTCAAAATGTTATTGACACTAATTTTTTTATATTAAGTAGACAAATTAATCAAAAATTAAGATTATTTGGTAATTTACCATATAATAATTGTATATCTATTATTTTTCATGCATTAAAATATATTAATGTGATTCATGATATGCACTTTATGCTACAAAAAGAATTGGCTAATAGAATTATTGCCGCACCCTGTAGTAAAGAATATGGTAAATTAAGTGTCATTATGCAATATTATTACGATATAGTACCATTAATTAATATATCTCCAACATCATTTTATCCAATACCAAAAGTGTATTCCACAGTAATTAAATTTATGCCTCGCAATTATAAAATAAGTATTAATTTGGATAAACTAATATTAATTTTGAATCTAGCTTTTAATCAGAGGCGTAAAAAAATTAGAAATAGTCTAAAAAAATTATTTTCTGTAAAAGATCTGGTAAAATATAATATTAATCCATCATCAAGAGCTGATGAAATAACTGTTGATCAATATTGTTATTTAACAAATAAAATTAATATTTAAATTTATGTCTATTTATTTTATTGGTGATGTTCATGGTTGCTACGACGAATTATGTAAATTACTAGATGTTATTAACTATGATGATAATAATGATCAGTTATTACTAACTGGTGATTTAATTTTTAGAGGAAATAAATCATTAGAAGTACTAAAATTAGTGCATAAACTAAAAAATACTAATATAGTACTAGGTAATCATGAATTAAATTTATTAGCATTATATAATGGTATTTCATTAAAAAATAACATTTTTTCTATTACTAACAATATATTTTATTCATCTAAAGTAGAAGAATTAATAAATTGGCTAAAATTTCAACCAATATTATTTTTTAATAAAACAAAGAAATTTATTGTTGTCCATGCAGGTATATTACCATTCTGGAGTACTAGAAAAATTATTAAATATTCTAAAGAAATTGAATTTCTATTAAAAAGTAATTACTGTAAGTATTTTCTTTATTTTTTGTTTAAAAATATTATAAATGAAGAACTTCTTAAGTTATTTAACGTACATAAATTAAAGTGTATTAAATTTAATATTAATGTATTTACACGTATTCGTTATTATTATAATTATTATCAATTAGATAATAAATATTTAGGTACTCCAATAAATAAACCTACACATTTAATTCCTTGGTTTAACAAAGTACAAATACTAAATAAATATAGTATTATTTTTGGTCACTGGTCAACATTAACTAGTCAATATACTCCAAATAAAATCTATAATATAGATACTGGTTGTTGTTGGGGAAAAAAATTAACTGCCCTATGTTGGGACAGTAAAAAATATTATTATGTACATAAGAGTTAAATTGTTTATTTTCTTTCTAAAATCTTAAAACAAAGATTTATTTTATTACAACGTTGATATTTAGTAAAAATTGAACTCCAGTTTTTTAAATTAAAAGCAGGAAAAAATATATTACCATACACTAATAAATCAATATATGTAATATATAATCTATTTGTATATTTAAAAAATAAATTGTATATTTGAGCACCACCTATTATTAGGTATTCATAATCATTATTTAATAGTAACAAAACTTTTTGTACCGTATTTACTATACTTACTCTATTAGAGTTAATATGTTTTATAGTATTAGTTAATACTATATTATGTCTATACGGTAATATACAACCAATTGATTCGTATGTATTACGTCCCATAATAATCGTTTTGTGTAAAGTATGTTTTTTAAACCATAAACGATCTTGTGGTATATTCCAAGGAATGGTATTATTGATACCAATAACCCAATTTTTAGCAATAGCTACAATTATACTAATCATTTAAAAAACTAATTTTTATTACTAGAAAAAATATTATTTATATTAAACAAACCAGTTTTATAATTTTTAATCCATTTTGCCGCCTCAATAGCACCAAGAGCAAAAGATTTACGATGATATACTGTATGTTTAATTTCTATACATTCTAAATCATTTACAAATATAATATTATGTTTACCAATCACATTACCTAATCTAATAGAAGTTAATTTTATATCATTTATATTATTAATATTTTTATTATTTAATATCAAACCAAAAATTCTTTTTGCTAACATAGATGCTGTACCAGAAGGTATTTGTTTTTTATTACGATGATGTGTATCAATAATATGAACATCGGTAATATTACTAAATTTTTTAATAATATTTTTAAATAAGTTGTTAACTATTATATTAATTCCCATACTGAAATTTTCAGATAGCACAATACCAATTATTTTACTTTTTTTTTTATAATTTTTTTTTGTGCTTTACTAAAACCAGTAGTTCCAATAACTATATTTTTATTATATCTACAACATGTTTTAATATTTTCTATACTAGCACTAGGATTAGTAAAATCTATTAATACATCAAACTTATTATTTACCAAATTAATATTATTAGTAGTTAATATACCTATTGGAGTAGGTAAGCAAATTAATTTACTTACATCAATATTATTATATTTTGAATAATTACTAACAATAGCAGCTCCTAATTTTACTTGATAATTATTTTGTAATACTAATTTAATTAAAGTCTTACCCATACGACCACTAGCTCCAGCTATTGCAATTCTTATATTTTTATCTATCATAAGTTAAATTAATAAATAGTATTACAGATTATATTTTAAGTAATTTAGGTAATTTAAATGATAATGTTTCTTTACTAATAGTTATTTCCTTTACGGTTATATTACTATATTGTCTAATATATCTAATAAATTGTCTTACTAATAATTCAGGAGTCGATGCACTTGAAGTAACACCAATTGTGTTAATATTATTTAACCATTGTTTTTTAAAATATGAAAAATTATCAATCATGTAAGCTTTACTATATTTTTTAGCTATTTCTAATAATTTATTAGCATTAGATGATATATTAGAACCAAATATAATAACTAAATCAGTAATTCTAGCTAATTTATATACTGCTTGTTGTCTATTATCAGTAGCATAACAAATATTGTTTTTTCCTAACTCTAAAATATTTGGAAATCTACTTTTTAGTACATTTATTATTTTGTATGTATTAAATATTGATAATGTAGTTTGTGTTAAAAAACATAATTTATTACTATTTTTTACTTTTATACGATTAGCATCATGTAGTGATTCTACTACATAAGGAATAGCATTATTATATTGTCCAATAGTTCCTAATACTTCCTGATGTCGGGGATTACCAATAATAATTGTGTCAATATTATTTTTGTTAGCATAAGAAGCTTGATAATGTACTTTTTTAACTAATGGGCAAGTAGCATCAAATACAATTAAATTACGTTTATAAGCATCATTAATTATATTTTTAGAAGCACCATGAGCTGAAATAACAAGTACAGAACCTTTAGGAATATTATTAATATTTTCACTAATTATAACACCGTTTTTTTTTAAAAAATTTACTACATAGTTATTATGTACCAATTCATGATTCATATAAATTGGTAATTTATATATACTTAATATTCGATTAACAATATTAATTGCTCTAATAACACCAGCACAAAAACCTCTAGGTTTTACCAGTATAATGTTCATAATAATTATCATTTAGTAATTAAAATTTATTAACATTTTTGTATTTTACATAAATATTATTAATTATAATAAAAATAACACCCAAAAATACATTAATATCAGCAATATTAAATATTGGTAAGTTTATATTTAAAATATTAATATTAATAAAATCTACTACAGCACCATACTTTATTCTATCATAAAAATTACCACAAGCACCACTAATAATTAGTGTATAAGCTATATCTAGTAATTTATTGTTATTAAAAAAATATAATTCTATAATTAAAAATAAAATTATACTAATAATTAGTATTGGTAATATATATAAAATTAATATATTGTTAGATAACAAACCAAATATAATTCCTTTATTAAAAATTAAAGTAAAACTCAAATAATTATTAACAATGATTTGTCTATTTAAATTACTAGTCATATACTGTTTACTAAACATATCTATGCTAAATAATAATATAGAAACCATTAATAAATACAATCTATTATACATTTATTAAACAAATTTTCTTATTTCTCCATTTCCAATAATATTAGTTATACACCTATTACATATAGATGAATACTTAATAGATAATCCAACACTATCATCATAATGCCAACATCTTTGACATTTTTTATCTTTAGATCTAAAAATATTAATTTTTAACTTATTAACGTTTTTTAATTTTATTGCATCATGATTAGCTTTATAATAAGGAAGAACTAATATTTTAGATACGATAAATATAAACTTTAGCTCATTATTTAACTTATTTAGTTCTTGTAATAATTTTGGTTCAGCATATAAAATAATGTTAGCTTCTAAGGAATCATTAATAATTTTATTAATTTTTGCTTGCTCAATTACTTTATTAACTTCATTGCGAATTAATATTATTTTTTTCCAAAATTTATTATTTAGTATATTACTATTACTTAATGGAGTTAATTGATCATATAATTCCTCAGTAAATATACTATTAGATCTATTACCAGGTAAAAATTGCCAAATTTCTTCAGCAGTAAACGATATAATCGGAGCTAACCAACGAACAATAGCTTCACTGATATGAAATAATGCTGTTTGGCAACTACGATGAGGAATACTATTATATTTAGTTATATACTGACGATCTTTTATAATTTCTAGATATAATGAACTCATTGTTATAGAACAAAAATATAATATTTGTTTAGTAACATTATGAAAATGATATTTACTATATTCACGCATAATATTAATTTGAGTTTGATATGCTTGACCTATTATCCATTTATCAATAGCAACCATATCATTATATATAACTATATTTATTTTTGGATCAAATTTATTTAAATTAGATAATAAAAAACGTATTGTATTACGAATACGTCTATAATTATCAGCTGATTGTTTTATTATTTCTGAAGATACATGTATATCATTAGAAAAATTAGTTGAGGCTATCCATAATCTTAATACATCAGCACCAAATTTATCTATTATGGTTTTAGGACTAATAATATTACCATCAGATTTAGACATTTTATTACCACTACAATCAATAGCAAAACCGTGTGTTAATACTTCTTGATATGGTGATTTTTTTTGTACAATAGTTGATAATATTAATGAAGACATAAACCATCCTCTACATTGATCCAAACCTTCTAAATATAGATTAGCAGTACTATGTCCTCTAAAATCTTTTCTGTATTTTAGTACTGAATAGAAAGTTGCTCCAGAATCAAACCAAACATCTAAAATATCATTAACCTTATTGTACATATTTGCATCTTTTCCTAAAAATAATTTAATATCTAAATCCCACCATACTTTAATACCATATTTTTCTACTAATTTAACAATACGGTGTATTAAATATATTGTATCTGGATGCAGAGTACCTGTTTTTTTATGAATAAATAAAGGTATTGGTACGCCCCATGTTCTTTGTCTAGAAATGCACCAATCTGGTCTATTTATAATCATATCTTTAATATTTTTAAAATTAAAGTATGGTATCCATTTAATTTGCTTAGCATGTTTTATTAATTGTTGACGTAAATAATTTTTATCCATACTAATAAACCATTGTTCTGTTGTACGAAATACGGTTGGTATTTTATGACGCCAGCAATAAGGATAATTATGTATTATGTTTTCTTTATGAAATAAATTATTATATTTAATTAATAGTTTTATCACTTTATTATTTAATATTAACCATTGTAAACCATAAAATTCTGGTAATATATTTTTTATACAATATTGTCCATGTATATCAATAATATTAGTTATTTCTAAATTATACTTTTTTCCTAAAATATAATCATCCATACCATGTCCGGGAGCAATATGTACTAAACCTGTACCAATATCGTACTTGACATGATTAGATAAAATTATTGATACAAATAATGGTAAAAATGGATGTTGCAATTTTAATTTTAGTAGATGATCACTATCAACAAAACATATTACTGTATAATTAGTAATATTCATATTTAACATTAGTTTGGATAGTAATTTTTCTGCAATAATAATATTAATGTGATTATTTATATTAACAATAACATATTTTAAATTGTAATTAATAGCTACTGCCTGATTAGCTAATAAAGTCCACGGGTTAGTAGTCCAAATTAATAAAAACGTTGAATACGTATTATACTTATTATCTAACAGTTTACTTATTATATTAATATTTACTATTTTAAATTTTACATATATAGATTCCGAAATATGTGAGTTATACTTAATTTCTGCTTCTGCTAATGTAGAACAACATTCAGTACACCAATGAACTGGCTTTTTCCCTTTATACAAATAATTATTTTCAACAATTTTTGCGAAAAGTTTTATAATATTTGCTTCAATACTATTATGGATTGTTAAGTAAGAATTATTCCAATCACCAATTATTCCTAATCTAATAAATTCTTTTTTTTGTTTTTCAACTTGTGATATAGCATATTTATAACAATAAGCATTAAATTCATTAATGTTTTTATATTTATTATTTTTCTTTAATAACTGTTCTACTTTCAATTCTATTGGTAATCCATGACAATCCCAACCTGGGACATACGGTGCATCATAACCAATAAGATTTTTATATTTAATGATTATATCTTTTAAAATTTTGTTTATTGCGTGCCCCATATGTATGGGACCATTAGCGTATGGTGGTCCGTCATGTAATATGAAAATTTTTTTATGTTTTTTTATATTTCTAATAGTTTTATATAAATTTTCCTTATACCATTTTTTTATTATTTCTGGTTCTTTTTTTACTAAATTAGCTTTCATATTAAAACTAGTTTTTGGCAAATTAATAGTACTTTTGTAATCAATCATTATTGTTTTATTTCCTTTAAAAAATTAAATATTATTTTTTATAAAATCACGTGTTTTTATTATATCAATAGATATTTGTTGTTTTAATTCTTCTATTGAATTAAATTTTTTTTCTTTACGAATTTTTTTTATAAAATAAACATCTATTATCCGACCATATAAATTAATATCTATATCTAGTAGATGTACCTCTAATTGTTGTTTATAGCCAAATATTGTTACTTTATTACTAATATTGGCTACACCAAATACTGGATACAAAAAGATATTATTTACTTTTACAATGTATACACCACTAATTGGCAAAACTACTTTATTTAAAATTATATTAGCTGTAGGGTAACCTATAATTCTACCTAATTTTTTATTAGATACTACAATACCAGAAATCCTATAAGGGTGTCCTAATAAAAGTTGAGCTTCTTCTATTTTATCTTGTAGTAATAAATTACGTATTTTAGTACTACTTATTCGTTCTCCATTATTAGTGTATGTTGTAATTTGTATGATATTAAATTTAAATTTTTTTGCCATTTTTTGTAAAAATACATAATTTCCTTTTCTATTAAAACCAAAACGGAAATCATCACCTATAACAATACATTTCATATTAATTTTTTTTACTAAAATATTTGCAATAAACTTATAAGCATTAAATAAAGAAAATTTTTTATTAAAATTGATACACAATATTTTATCTACATTAATCTCGTAAAGATATTTTATTTTATTTCTTAAATTAGTTAATCTATAAACTATTTTATAGAAAAATTCTTGTGGTTGAGGTTCAAAAATAATTACTATATTAGGCAAATTGTAATATTTACTTTCTATTTTTAATTTCTCTATAATAATTTGATGTCCTCTATGAAAACCATCAAAATTACCTATAGTAACGATATGTTGACTATTACAATTCCTTATATTATGTATTCCTCTAATAAATTTTGTCATATATTATATAATTTATAATTTTTTAAATTATTAATTTAGTTTATTTAGTATATTATATTATTGATAGCAATAATATAGTATAAAATATAATAAAATATTTTTTATTTGTAAAAAGTGGAGGATAATTATTTTGGTTAATATTAAATCAAAAAAGAAAAATATTATAAAATCTAAAAAAAATCATATTACTAATATTAGTAAAAAATCAATGATACGTACTTTCATAAAAAAAACTAATAAAGCAATACATGATAATGATAAAATATCAGCAAGAATATTATATTTAAATTTACAATCAATTCTTGATCGTCAGGCGAAAAAGGGTGTAATTCACAGAAATAAAGCAGCTAGATATAAATCTAATATATCAAAAAAAATTAATAACTTATAATACAAATGATATATTTACTGTATGATAGCAATTTACTTGTTATTATTTACTAATAAAATATGGTATATAAATATAATATAATTAGTACCTAGTTAAATCATCAAAAAATTTTTTAACGCCATCAAAAAAACTTTTTGATCTCGGACTATTTTTGTGCCCACTAGGACCATCAAAACTATTACGTAATTCTTTCATTAATTGAATTTGTTTATCATTTAACCTAACTGGTGTTTCTACAACTATTTTACATATTAAATCTCCATTTATACCATTACGTATAGATCTAGCACCCTTTCCTCTCATTCTAAATAATTTGCCTGTTTGAGTTTCAGCTGGTACTTTTAATTTTACTTTACCATCAATAGTTGGTACTTCTATTTCACCACCAAGTGCAGCTATAGCAAAATTAATAGGTACATCACAGTACAAGTTACTACCATCTCTACTAAATATAGGATGTTTACTAACTTTAACTTGCACATATAAATCATTAGATCTATTATTTACAGATAATCTTATATTATCTCCGTTATCAACTCCTGCAGGTAACTTAACTGATAAAGTTTTCAATCTTTCTATCTGACCACTACCATGACAAACTATACAAATACTTTTAATAATTTTACTACTTCCATGACAAGTTGGACAAGTTTGTTGTATCATAAAGAATCCTTGTCTCATCTGTATTTGACCTTGTCCTTTACATGTAGAACAAATAGTAGCAGTAGTTCCTGGTTTAGCACCACTACCATAACATATATTACATCTTTCTAATATTGGAACATTTATTTCGCGTATTGTTCCTTTAACGGCTTCTTCTAGAGATAATTCTACTGTACACTTTACTGATTTATTACGATTAGAGTACTGTTTTTTGTTACTACTACCAAATATATCTCCAAAAACATCACCAAAAATATCACTAAAATCAGTACTACTACTAGTATTAAAACTATTTGCACTATTATCAAAAGCAGAGTGACCATATTGATCATACATAGAACGCTTTTTTGGGTCAGTTAATACTTCATAAGCTTCCTTAATTTCCTTGAATTTAGATTCAGCTTGACTATTTCCTGGATTACGGTCAGGATGAAACTTCATAGCTAAACGTTTATAAGCTTTTTTTATATCACGCTCACTTGCTTGTCTTGATACACCTAAAATACTATAATAGTCCAATTTACTCATACTTAAATAAGTACACTAGTTATATAAGTTTAAAATAATTAAAAGTTTAGTTATTATTTTTTATCTTTAACCTCTTCAAATTCAGCATCAACTACATTATCTTCATTTTTATTAATATTTTCATTATTATTATTTTTATTATTTTGACTATTATCATTTTTTACAATATCAAGTATTTTACTAGATACTGTTATTAATTCCTGTATTTTACTTTCTATATCTGATTTATTTTCATTCTGTAAAGCAGAATTAAGATTTTTTATAGCATTATCTATAGCTAACTTATCATCAGTATTAATTTTATTACCTAATTCTTTAATTTGTTTACGAGTACTATGTATTAAATGATCTGCTTGGTTACGTATTTTAACTAGTTCTTCAAATTTCCTGTCAGACTCTGCATTAGCTTCTGCTTCTTTTATCATATTTTTTATTTCACTTTCATTTAATCCAGAAGATGCTTTAATAGTAATTGTTTGTTCTCTACCACTATTTTTATCTTTAGCTGAAACATGTAAAATACCATCAGCATCAATATCAAAGGTAACTTCTATTTGAGGAATACCTCTCATAGCTGGAGCAATACCATCTAAATTAAACTGACCAAGTGACTTATTATCATTAGCACGTTTTCTTTCACCCTGTAATACATGAATCGTGACAGCTGATTGATTATCTTCTGCTGTAGAAAAAATTTGACTATGTTTTGTTGGAATAGTCGTATTTTTAGGGATTAAAGTAGTCATAACCCCACCCATAGTTTCAATACCTAAAGATAAAGGTGTTACATCTAATAGAAGAACATCTTTAACATCACCAGACAATACTCCCCCTTGCACAGCAGCTCCAGTAGCTACTGCTTCGTCAGGATTAACATCTTTACGAGGCTCTTTTGCGAAAAAATCTGAAACTTTTTTCTGTACTAAAGGCATTCGTGTCTGACCACCTACTAAAATAACATCTTTAATATTTGATACTGATAAATTAGCATCTTTCAAAGCTACTTTTACTGGTTCTAAAGTTTTATTTACTAATTCTTCAACTAATGATTCTAGTTTAGCTCTAGTAACTTTAATATTCATATGTTTTGGACCAGTAGAATCAGCAGTAATATAAGGAAGGTTAACATCTGTTTGTTGAGTAGCTGATAATTCAATTTTTGCTTTTTCTGCAGCTTCTTTTAACCTATGCATAGCCAATGGATCGTTTCTTAAATCAACACCCTGATCCTTCTTAAACTCAAAAACTAAATAATTAATTAATCTACTGTCAAAGTCTTCACCACCTAAATGTGTGTCACCGTTAGTAGCTAAAACCTCAAATGTTTTTTCACCATCAACATCGTCTATTTCTATGATAGAAATATCAAAAGTACCACCACCTAAATCATATACAGCAATAACACGATTTCCTGTTTCCTTATCTAAACCATAAGCTAAAGCTGCTGCGGTTGGTTCATTAATAATTCTTTTTACATCTAATCCAGCAATACGACCAGCATCTTTAGTTGCTTGTCTTTGTGTATCATTAAAGTATGCAGGTACAGTAATTACTGCTTCTTTAACAGATTCTCCTAAATAATCCTCTGCAGTTTTTTTCATCTTCTTTAGTATTTCAGCAGATATTTGAGGAGGAGCCATTTTTTGTCCTCTAACATCTAACCATGCATCACCATTATTAGATGAAATTATTTTATATGGCATAATATTAACATCTCTTTGTACTTCTTCATCGTCAAAACGTCTACCTATTAATCTTTTTATAGCAAATAACGTATTTTGTGGATTAGTAACTGATTGACGTTTAGCTGGTTGGCCAACTAAAATTTCACCATCTTGCATATAAGCAATTACTGAAGGTGTAGTTCTATCACCCTCACTATTTTCTAAAACACGAGGTTTACCACTTTCAACGATAGCGACACAAGAATTAGTCGTACCTAAATCAATACCAATGATTTTTCCCATACTAAACATCTCCAATTAATTTTTTATTTTATTTTAAATATATTCAGAAGTGTTATGTGTGGCCAAAAATATACTTTTCAAGCTTTTAAACTAAGTTGTCATTAAATATTTATTTATCTGCTAACTACAATGATTTTAAAGACTACAATAAACTACTTTAATATACAGTTTATTTATTTTCTAGAATTAACAAACATAGTATGAATTACTAACTTTTTTATCTACTTTATCAATTATTATTTAGTAATATAGTTCCGGATAAATTAGGATTATTTATGTTTTTTATGATGCAATCTATATTAAATTTTTTTGCTAAGAAAATAGAATTTATATGTAATATTTTAAATCTAGGTTTTATTAAATCTAATAAATCACTATAATAAATATACTTAAATAATTTAGCTTTCGGAGTAAACTTAGGATCATTATCATATATACCATCAACATCTTTCCAAATTTCACATTTTTTTGCTTTTAAACAAACAGCAAGTACAACTGCAGAATAATCTGAACTATTTCTTCCTAACAATACTAATTCATAATACTTATTACCAGCTATGAAACCAGGCATTAATATTATGTTTGTATTCGGTATGGTCATGTTATTAATATTTTTTATAGATGTGTCAATATCTACTACTGATTCTAAATAACTACCATTAGCTAAAATTTTCTTTGTAGGATCTATAATTGTAACATGAAAACCAAAAATCTTAACTACTTTATCTATAATTAAGACTATTAATTTTTCACCCCAGGATATTATTTTAACAATATCACATTGTTTTAACGAATTAAGTTTTGCTAATTTAACTACCATATTTCTCAAATTATTAAACTCATTATTTAATACTAAATGTAAGATATTAAAATTAACACCAATATTGCCAGCTGATATTAATTCTATAATCTTAGTAAATACTATCCTAACTTCCAGTAAATAGTAATCAACTAAAGACTTATTATTTAGGGAATTAACTAATAATGTTAAGTAATCAGTTATTTTTTGAGGGGCAGATAACACAACACTAGTTCTTCCAGTGTTAGCATTTTTGATAATGATATCTATCACATGTAATATGTTATTATTAGTATGAATTAGTGATGAACCACCAAATTTTAATACTTTCATGTCATAATTCACTAAACTTGTATTATCAAAAATAAGCTCACAAATAAGTCTATTTATTTAAGCTAACAACTATATCTTAGATGCATTTAATTTTAGATCTTAGAAAGTAACAAAGGTAAAACAGTAATTAAAAATTACTAAATTACTTAATGGCGCAAAGAACTAAGAATAAAAAAATTATTAATTAAATTGCCCAGACTTGGAATTGAACCAAGGACACAAGGATCTTCAGTCCTTTGCTCTACCAACTGAGCTATCTGGGCAAAATTAAATTTAAGTAATTATGTAATAGAAATATTGATTAATCAAGTCAAAATTTTACTAATTCAGTAGTACTAAACCATGTTATGATTAAGATAAATTCATTTAACAGAATATATTATCTGGATTACAAGTTAATACTGTAATACATTTAAGCAACTATTTATTAATGTGCTCATAAAGTAGATTGTAATTATTTTATTTATTAGTAGTACTTGAAGTTTTTTTAAATGCCCCAAACTTTACTTCTGTAAGTGTTTTTAATTTAAAGCATGAACCAAAAAATCGATAAAGACTTTCTATGGGAGCTATCAATGAATATTCGTCCATTGCATGATCGCGTTATCGTCAAGCGTAAAGAAGTTGAGGCTAAGTCTGCAGGTGGTATTGTATTGACTGGTTCTGCAGCTGGAAAATCTACACGAGGTGAAGTGCTAGCTGTTGGACGTGGCCGTATTTTAGAAAATGGCGAAGTAAAAGCGTTAGATGTAAAAGTTGGTGATACTATAATTTTCAACGACGGTTATGGTGTTAAAGTAGAAAAAATTGATAATAATGAAATATTAATTATGTCAGAAAGTGATATTCTCGCTGTTGTTGAAGACTAAATTTACTAAAATTATGTTATATGTATTTGAATTAAATTTAAGGAAATAAATATGGCGGCTAAAGATGTTAAATTTGGTAATGACGCTCGAGCAAAAATGCTTAAAGGGGTAAATGTTTTAGCTGATGCAGTTAAAGTTACTTTGGGACCAAAAGGTCGTAATGTTGTATTAGATAAGTCTTTTGGTGCACCAATTATTACTAAAGATGGTGTTACTGTAGCACGTGAAATAGAGTTAGAAGATAAGTTTGAAAATATGGGAACACAGATGGTAAAAGAAGTTGCATCTAAAGCTAATGACACAGCTGGTGATGGTACAACTACAGCAACTGTTTTAGCTCAAGCTATAGTCAATGAAGGGTTAAAAGCTGTGGCTGCTGGAATGAATCCAATGGATCTTAAAAGAGGTATAGATAAAGCTGTAATTGCAGCAGTTGACGAATTAAAGAGATTATCTGTTCCTTGTTCTGATGCTAAAGCAATTGCTCAAGTTGGTACTATATCTGCTAATTCTGATGAAACTGTTGGTACTTTAATCGCTGAAGCTATGGCTAAGGTTGGTAAAGAAGGTGTAATTACTGTAGAAGAAGGATCAGGGTTACAAGATGAGTTAGATGTTGTTGAAGGTATGCAATTTGACAGAGGATATTTATCACCTTATTTTGTAAATAAGCCAGATACTGGTACTATAGAATTAGAAAATCCTTTTATTTTACTAGCTGATAAAAAAATATCTAACATTCGTGAAATGTTACCTATATTAGAAGCAGTTGCTAAAGCAAGTAAACCATTGTTAATTATTGCAGAGGATGTAGAAGGAGAAGCATTAGCTACATTAGTGGTAAATACTATGAGAGGTATAGTGAAAGTAGCTGCTGTTAAAGCTCCTGGATTTGGTGATAGAAGAAAAGCTATGCTACATGATATAGCAATTTTAACAGCTGGTACTGTTATCTCAGAAGAAATTGGTTTGGAGTTAGAAAAAGCATCTCTTGAAGATATGGGACAAGCGAAAAGAGTAGTTATTACTAAAGATACTACTACTATTATTGATGGGGTTGGTGATAAAGCTTCAATAAATAGTCGTGTTGCTCAAATTAATCAGCAACGAGATGAAGCTACTTCTGATTATGACCGAGAAAAATTACAAGAACGCGTGGCTAAATTAGCTGGTGGTGTTGCAGTAATAAAAGTTGGAGCTGCTACAGAAGTTGAAATGAAAGAGAAAAAAGCACGTGTTGAAGATGCTTTACATGCTACTAGAGCTGCAGTTGAGGAAGGTGTTGTTGCTGGTGGTGGAGTTGCATTAATTCGTGTAGCTAATAGTATTGTTAATTTACGTGGTGAAAATGAAGATCAAAACGTAGGTATCAAGGTAGCTAGACGAGCTATGGAAGCACCTTTACGACAAATAGTTGCTAATGCAGGTGAAGAACCTTCAGTTATAGCAAATAAAGTTAAAGCTAGTGATGGTAATACTGGTTATAATGCAGCTGCTGAAAAATATGGTGATATGATTAGTATGGGTATTCTTGATCCTACTAAAGTAACTCGTTCTGCATTGCAATATGCAGCTTCAGTAGCTGGATTAATGATTACCACTGAATGCATGGTTACAGATTTACCTAAAGAAGAAAAACCTGATCTTGGTGGTGCTGGTCCTGCTGGTGGTGGTATGGGTGGTATGGGTGGTATGGGCGGTATGATGTAGTCATCCATACTAAAATGGTTTATTTTTAGTAGATAAAACCCTCTATTAATATGAGGGTTTTATTTTATATTATTTTTTTGTCATACATTAGTTTGGGTAATAAATATCCTGATACTTTATTAGATAAATTTCTCATAATTTTATTAGCTTGTGTTCTTGTTACTAAAAAATGCATATTACTATTAATTTTATCTAATAAATGAATATAATATGGTATAATTCCAGCTTGAATTAATTTCATGCTTAAATTAGCTAATATGTTAACATTATTATTAATATTCCGTAATAGTACACTTTGATTTAATAATATTACATTAGCTTTTCTTAATTTGTTCATACTATTAATTACACTAGAATCTATTTCATTGGGATGATTAATATGTGTAACTAAAATTATTTTAAATCTAGAGTTAATTAATATATTACATAAATTATCTGTAATTCTACTAGGAATAATTATAGGTAATCTTGTGTGAATTCTTAATATAAGAATATGATTAATTTTTTCTAACATTGATATAAATACTTTTATATTTTTATCTCTTATCATTAATGGATCACCACCTGATAAAATAACTTCATTTATTTCCTTATTTTGTAAAATATAGTTTATTATATAATTCATATTATTTTTTATATTACTAATATCTTTTAGATAGTCACGACGAAAACAATAACGACAATGAATTGCACAACTATTATTTAATAAAATTAATACACGATTATTATATTTATGTATTAAATTAAATTTAACTAAATTACTTTCCAATGAAATTTTTTCTGTTAACTTATTAAAGTTACGTGATTCTTTAATATTTATTAAAACTTGCATTAATAGTGGATCATTAGGATCATTTAATTTCATTCTTTTTACAAAAATTTTTGGTACCCTAAAAGAAAAAGATACTTTAGTCTTTATATCATTCACTAATTTAATATTATTATCCAATTTTAATAAACTTAATAGTTCATATGGATTACTAATAGTATTAGATAATTGTTTCAACCAAAGTTCTTTACTATTAAAATATTTCATATTACAATAATGGACTAGTGTGAATATAAAATTATTATACAATGACTACGTGTAACGTTAATTCATTATATCCAGGAATAAAAATATTACAAGATAATGAACCATCTATTGTTATTCATAATGAATTTATTAAACCTGGTAAAGGACAAGCATTTAATAGAATACGTTTACATAAATTAATATCAAATAAATTTATAGAAAGAATATTTAAGTCTGGACACAATGTAGAATTAGCTGATGTACAAGAAATTTGTTTAATTTTTTTATATAGAAATGGGGATTTTTGGTATTTTATAGATAAAAATTTTGAACAATTTATTGTTAATAAAAGTACTATAGGAAATAATATTAAATGGATTGTAGAACAAGTTAAATATGATGTAATTATGTGGAATAGAAGAATAATTACAATTATTCCTCCAAAATTTATAAATTTAAAAATTATTAGTACAACTCCGTTTGTAAAGGGAGATAATGTTAATACTAATACTAAACTAGCTAAATTAGTAACTGGTTTAATTATTAAAGTTCCTTATTTTTTAGAAATTGGAAACATAATTAAAGTTAATACTAATTCTGGTAAATATGTTTCTAGAATTAAATAAAAAACAAACTTAACAAAAAATGAATCATACATGGCAACCTAATATTTCAATTAATAATTTAATAAAAAGAGCTAAATTAATAAGAAAAATTAGACAATTTTTTGAATATCGTAATTATATAGAAGTAGAAACTCCATTATTAAGTAATGGAACAATTACAAATGTCAATATAATTCCTTTTGAAACAAAATTAATTAATAATAATTATAAAAAATTATATCTAATTAGTAGTCCAGAATTTCATATGAAACGTTTATTATGTATTGGTATGAATAAAATATTTCAATTATGTCATAGTTTTCGTAATGGTGAAATTGGTAAATATCATAATCCAGAATTTACTATATTAGAATGGTACAGAAGAAATTGTAGTATGAATAATATTATGTTAGAAACTAATACATTACTTAAATTAATTTTAAAATATAAAAAATCAGAATTTATTTCTTATCAAAATATATTTATTAAATATACAAATATAGATCCTCTAAATATCAACAAAGAAAAAATGGATGAATTTTTATTAAAAAATAAATTAACACATCTATTTGATAATAATTACAATAATGCCATACAATTAATATTTTCATTAATTATAACACCTAAGTTAGGTTCAGAAAATCCAGTTTTTGTATATCATTTTCCTACTTATCAAGCAGAATTAGCTTATATTAATAATAAAAATAATAAAATTGCCGACAGATTTGAAGTTTATTTTAAAGGTATTGAGTTATCAAATGGTTGTTATGAATTAATTAATGCAAAAGAACAACTAAAAAGATTTATGTATGAATTTAAGAAAGTTATTAGTAGTAAATTAAAACGTTATATAGATAAAAAGTTAGTATTAGCTTTAAAATATGGTAATATCTCAAATTATTCTGGTGTAGCATTAGGAATAGATAGACTAATTATGTTAGCATTGAAAAAAAATAATCTAAAAGAAGCAATATCTTTTGATATACATAATGCTTAAAGTACTTTTAATTTAAATACTTATATCCCATTATGTTACCAACGTAACTAATATTATTATATTTAATTGTTTTGCATAAAACAATACTATTTTTTTTAAAAATAGTAATTACAGTAGATCCTAATTTAAATTTTCCCATTTCTTGACCTTTTAATAAAAAAATATTATCTTTTTTAGTATAACACCAATGTTTTATAATATGACTTCTTGGAGGAATAACTATACCATGCCAAATAGTTTCAATGCTACCAACTATAGTGGATCCTATTAATATTTGTATCATTAGTCCAAATTTTGTACTAAACAAACATATTAAACGTTCATTTTTTGTAAATAAATTTAATTTATTTTTTACATTAAATTTATTTAAAGACCATAATTTTCCTGGAACATATATCATTTCTTTTAGCATACCATTACAAGGCATATGTATTCTATGATAATTAGCAGGAGATAAATATATATTAATAAATATACCATTAATAAACTTATTTGATAAATATTTATTTTTAGCTAGCAACATAGTTAAATCATAAAAGATATTTTTTGCTTGTATTATAGTATATTGATTAATATTACCATATTGCATAATATATCCATCAGCAGGTAATATTATAGTAAATTCTTTATTATCAAAATTACGTGCATTATCTTTTAATAATCTAGTAAAAAAATCATTAAATGTACAATATTTAGTTATATTTTTTTCTTTAATTTCATTTGTATTTATACTATAAATATATATAAATAGTTTAATAATCAAATGAGTAATACAACCTAATTTTAAACTTGCTATTTTACCAAATATTTTTGTTAATAGATGTTTAGGTATTATAGATAATAATATTATTTTAAATTTATTAATCATAATTATATTATTTGATATTCGTAAAAATATAAATAGTAAACTATTAAACTATATTGTATAATATATAACAAGTTATTATAATAACACACAGTAATTTATATTTTAAAAGAGAAAATAGTGGATAATAATCTTATTTGGTTAGATTTAGAAATGACTGGATTAAATCCAGATAATCATCGTATTATAGAAATTGCTACTTTAGTTACTGATGTTAATTTAAATATTTTAGCGGAAGGTCCATCATTAGCATTGTATCAACCAGAAGAACAATTATTACAAATGGATAGTTGGAATATTCGTACTCATACAGCAACTGGTTTAATAGATAGAGTACGTAATAGTAAAATTAATGAGGTTATTGCTGAAGAGCAAACTATAGCGTTTTTGACTAAGTGGGTACCTATAAATAAATCTCCAATATGTGGTAATAGTATTGCACAAGATAGAAGATTTTTATTTCGTTATATGCCAAAATTAGAGTCTTATTTTAATTATAAATATTTAGACGTTAGTACAATAAAAGAGTTAGTTCGTAGATGGAAACCACAAATATTAAGTGGTATAAAGAAGCGTAATATGCATCAAGCATTAGCTGATATTCGTGAATCAGTTGCAGAGTTAAATTTTTATCGTAAGAATTTTTTTTCATAAATTTAGTAATTTCATAAAATGAAGTTTAGCGGGAATAGCTCAGTTGGTAGAGTATAACCTTGCCAAGGTTAGGGTCGCGAGTTCGAGTCTCGTTTCCCGCTTTTTATAACAATTATCTATTTTTAAATTCTTGTTGTAACTGGTTAACTTTATTTAAGTAACTACGTGATTCTAACGACGGATGTTTGGTATTAAGTGCAAAATAAACATCCTCTGGGCTTAAATTATTTATAATTTTTATTGCTTTATTTTTATTTTGAGAAAAAACTTTTAGTACACTTGCAGCACCACTATGGTAAGCAGTTATTACTGCATATTTACGAGATAATGGATTATTAATTTTATTTAAGTATTCATTTTGCAGTATAGCTAAATAGGCTGTTCCAATATCAATATTATTTTCTGGATTTAATAAGTAATTACGACTTGGTTGGCCCCATTTTCCCTGTCTTTTAAATACATCACGTCCAGCACTTTGTCTTATAATTTGCATTAGACCTAATGCATTTGAATGACTAATAGCATAAGGATTAAAATTAGATTCTATTTGTATAATAGCTAAAATTAGATATTTATCTACACCATATTTTTCTGATGCTTTATTAATTAAATTAATATACTTATAAGATTTTTCATAAATATTATTATAATCTTTATCGTATTGTACAGTTACTGACCAAATTTTATGTTTGTTAGTTTGTTTTATTACTAATTTTGTTTGCAGTAAATAATCAGTAAGTTTAACAGCATGATAATATAATTCTATTGGTAAATTTAAATTATTAATAATATTATATTTAAATTTGAATGTTTGTAAGTTTTTACTAATTTTAATTAAATTTAAATAATTATATATCAATATACTATTTATAGTAGCAGTACGTAAATATTGGATAGGATTATTATTAATGATAGTCTTAATGATAATTGAATGATTATTAAGATTAATATAACTGTAAGTCTTATAATTATTATTTTTTAAATGGTTTTTAATACTAGTTATAATAACTCTATTATTACTACATATATGATATTTTACATTATTTGTTAACTTAACTATTAAAATACTTAAATTATTTTTTTTATAATAAAAAAATGATTTATTTAAATTATTTTTAGTTGAACAAGAAACTAATAAACATATAGTACTTAATAAGTATAATATTTTTTTCATATTAATTAACTACTTTTAAAATACTATATGGTTAATTTAATAATTAGGATAAATACCTTTTAAGTATATAATATAAAAATTAAATAATTTTTTATACAAAAAAATAAATTATAAATTTTAATTTATATATAATTTAAATATTTATATATTCATTATTTATTAATAATAATACTCTATATAATTTAGTAATCTTTATTATTAAATCTTTATTTAAATAAAATAACTAATATTTAAAAAATCTTAATATTTTTTAAATCTTTTATACGATTCATAGATGCATCTATAGCGTTAGCTATTATAGATGATATATTTTCTTTTTTGAATACTGATATTGCTGATTCTGTAATACCTTTTTTAGAAGATATTGATTCACGTAATTTACTAAATTTAGTATGATGATTTAGTTTGCTTAAATAAACAATTCCATTTATGGTATTTATTATTATGTTATAAGCATTACATTTATTTATTCCCATAGACTCAATTTTTTTTTGTATTTCCTCCATAAAAAATAAAAAATATGCAGGAGAACTACCAACAATAACAGTAAAAATATCAATATCATTTTCATTATCTAATTGATAGATAACACCCATTTTACTAAATAAGTTTTTAGTGAAATTTATATTATTAATATCTTTAGATATTGTATACATTGCAATAATACCGTAATTTACAGCAATCGCTATATTAGGCATTATTCTAATAATATTAATATTATTTTGTTTTAATAAACTAATTAAAATATTAGTATTAATTCCTGCCAGTAATGATATAATTATTTTCTTTGATAAATTAATCTTATTAAGATCATGACAAACAGAAATAATTGATTGTGGTTTAACTGCTAATATTAATACATCTGCTTGATCAGAATAATGTATATTACTACTACTATTTTTGATACCAAATAATTTTGTTATATTGTTACGATTTTTAATAGATGGTGCACATACAGTTATTAAATCTTTTTTATAATTACTATTAATTAAACCACTAACTAAAGCATAACTTATATTACCTGCACCAATAACATTTATTTTTTTTTCCCCTATATTATATTTATTCACTTTAATTTATCCTTTTTACTAAAAAATTATATTCATAAGTTTAAATAAAAATAATAATTACTATTCATAATTTTATAAGTATCAATTAGATATCAATATCATAATATGATATTTAGTGTAATAAAATTATTAACTTCAATAAAATATTCTATCAACTCATTATATAACTCTAAAAATAAATTAATATTAATATCTTAAGTTATTATTAATAGTATTTAAAAAATTTTTTTCTAAACCAACTTTCAAGTATTAAAACTGCTGATAGTTGATTAACAATATCAATTTTTATTTTATTTTTTTTATAATATTTATTTTTTAATAATAAATATGCTTCTTTAGTTGTTAATCGTTCGTCATGTAATTCTACTGATATATTAAACTTATTATTTAATAAATTAGCAAAATTACGAGCTTTAATAGTTATATTCTGTTCGTCATTATTCATATTAACAGGTAAACCAACAATTAATATATTAGGTGACCAAATATTTATTAATGATATTAATTTATTCCATACCGGAATACCATAATTAGTTTTTAATGTAGTAATTGGCTGAGCAGTATAAGTAATAGATTGTCCAATTGCGATACCGATATTAGTAATTCCAAAATCAAAAGCCATTGCAATTATTACTTTATTAACCATGTCCAATTTGACTAGAAATGTTATAAATATCTATACCAATAATTTTTGCAGCATTACGCCAACGATGCATTATTGGTGTGTGAAATAATATTTCTATATTAGCTGGAGTAACTAACCAACTATTATCTAATAATTCATTTTCTAATTGTTCTTGTCCCCAACTAGAATATCCTAATGCAACTAATATATTATCCGGCTGATTATCGGTACCTAAAGTTTCTAATATATCTTTAGATGTTGTAATCATCGTTTGAGATGATATACTAATACTAGAATTAAATTTATTACATGGAGTATGTAATATAAAACCTCTATCATCCGCTATTGGACCGCCAACAAATACTGGACTTTTTAATTTAGAACTATAATTGTCTGAAATTTTTGGCTTAATTTTTAATTTATCTAAAATATTCTCTATAGTAAAATACACTACTGGCTTATTAATAATAAGTCCCATAGCCCCTTCATAATTATGCTCACAAATATATACAACCGATCCTTTAAATAAAGGGTCATTTAATGTTGGCATAGCTACTAAAAAATGATTCTGCAAATTCATTATTTTTTAATATAATATAAAATTCTATAATAAATTATTAATTTTTTATAATATGTTTTGATGTAGTTTATTAACTTATTTATAATTGGCATACTAATAATATTTTATATCTTTTATAACTATTAGATTAGTAATATTAATTTTAGTTATTTTATTTTTCGTTTATTTATTAAATAAATACTAATTTTAATCTATTTTTAACCAAAAAAGAAGATAAACTAACTAAAAATTTTATAATTAACTACGTATTTGTATAATATTTTCTTTTATTATCATATTATTAGTAATATTAACAATTAATTATCTAATTTAGAAAACAAATTAAAGTTATAGCATTTTAGTTTTGTTAACTACTGATAATTTATTAGTATATTTTCACTAATAAAATTTTTGATTAATATAAAACTTATTATCATAATTAATTATATGATTCATTAATAGAAAAAACTAATAGTAAATTAATATTCATATGATTTAATCTAAAATAATATTTTTACATTTGTTAACAAATTTGATATCATCTTATTTATAAGTAGAAATGATATTTAAAATATTCTTAATAAAAAGTACTATAATAATATTTTTTATCTTTATTATATAAAATAGACATTTTATCAAATGTTATATTATATTCATTTTGCATATATTTCAATATATGAGTTACATGAAAATTATCGTTAACTCTTAGTTATTTGTATATTAATTAAAGAAAATACTAAATATACTAAAAACAATTATTTTAATTATATAATTAATACTTATAATTTTTTATATCTTTATTAAATAATTATTTATTAATAATTTGTTATTATTCTTAAATAATAAGAAATTATCTTCTATATAATAGATAATATAATTTATATACCAAATTATTAGTAATAAACAAAATACCATATTACTAATTAATTTTAGTACATTCATAATTAATTTAATTTAATTATGAACTAATTTCCTCCCATATCACCAAATATAGTTTGTAAAATAGTTATAGCACTTATTACAGCAGTTTCTACTCGTAGAGTTCTTGGTCCTAAAGATATATTAAAAAATTTATAATTATTAACAACTAAATTATCTTCTTTAGATAAACCACTTTCTGATCCAATTAGAAAATAAATTTCATTATTTAATGATAATTTCTTTAATTTGTTTATAGTATTATTACTATATGGACTAAAATATATTTTTGTATTTTTTTCTTTTAATAAAGAACACCAGTTTGATATAGATTGTGGTTTTTTTATTTTCATAATTTTGTTACGTCCACATTGAGAACAACTATTAATAATAATATTTTGCCAACGCTTAATTTTAGTGTTTAATAAATTAAATTTATTAATATTAAAATTTTTAGGTATTATTGGAGTAATAGTACTTACTCCTAATTCAACTGATTTTTGAATAATAAATTCCATCTTTTTTGAATTAAGTAATAATTGTCCTAAATGTAATTTCATATGTGATTCTTTACTTTTATATATTTTATATAATACAATTAATTTAACTATATTATGTTTATTTAAGCCAATAATTTTTGCTCGATATATAATATTATTACCGTTAAATAGTTCTACGATATCATTTTTTTTTATTCTTAATACATGTATGAGATAATGTGTAATATCTTTATCTAAGACTAATACTTCTCCAACTACATAGTTATTAGGAAAATATATTCTAGGTATACGCATTTAAATATTAATTAATAATTTTTATTTTTACAAGATTGTTCTATATAAGGATTACTATTTCCTTGTATTAAATTTATACGTTTATTTCTATAACATTCCCATTTAGTTGCTGGATATAAGATATTCCATTTATGAAATAATGATAATTGTTGATTTGATAATATTATATGATATTTGTCATGCATATATAAATATGTTCTAGCTATTATACCTCTAGTAGTTAGAGGTGGATCCACTTGTTTTGTTTTAAAATTTATTTTTATTTTACAATTACCATAATAACTACCATAATTACTAATCCACTGATTATATTCATAATTCTTTCTATCAGCATTTATTTCACCTATAACTGGTTGTAAATTATGCAAGTCAGTTGCTATCTTTTGATAATCATAATCATTGTTACAATTTTTACGACCACCGTGTATCCAACATTTCATATTATGACCAAATTTCCAAGCTGGTACAATATGTTCCCATTCTATTCTGTTAGCTCTTAAGTAATTACTTCTAATTTTATATCCACAAGATAATAATTCAGGCGTTCCTTGATAACCATGCCAATTAATCTTACAACCACAATAAAAGGTACCAGAAATATTTTTATTAACTAATACAGCTAATTTTTTAATTTCTTTAAAATTATGAATTTTTCTTTTTTTGTTATTAACAAATAAAAATATAGTTAATATTATTATACTGATAGTAAGTATAAATGTAATTAATTTATTATCCATTTAGATTATTAACTTATTAACTATATTTAAATAATATAGTTAAAATTAAATAAATATTATTATTTACTTAGTATTAATTTAAACAATATAATACTAAAATTATAAAAGTTATAAAAAGTAATTTTATTACTAAGATAAAAAATTTATATTGTTTAATTAATTAAATTTAGTTTATTACTTAATTTAATCATTTAATTTTATATTATATAATATAGTATTAATATTACTGTTTGTTAATCTTAAATGATTGTGAAAGAAAATGAAATAAAAAAACGTTTAGGCGTAGAAGTAATTAAGTATATAAAACCAAATAGTATTGTTGGTATTGGTTCTGGTAGTACTGTGTCTTATTTTATTAAAGAATTAGTAAAAATCAAACATTATATTGTTAATACAGTGTCTAGTTCTTATGAATCATCTTATCAATTAAATCAGTTAAATATACCAGTAGTTGATATTAATTCAGTAAAAAATATTGATATTTATATAGATAGTGCAGATGAAATTGATAATAATATGTATATGATTAAGGGTGGTGGAGCAGCATTAACAAATGAAAAGATTATTTCTTCTTTATCTAAAAGATTTATATGTATTGTTAATAGTAACAAATTAGTAAAAAAATTAGGGCGTTTTCCAGTTCCAGTAGAAATTATACCATTTTCATATCCATTAATTATTAACAAAATAAAAAAATGTGTTGGTGGTATTCCTATTTTACGCAGTAATATAATTACTGATCATAATAATCTAATAATAGATATATATGAATTAGATTTAAATAATGTTAGGCTAATTGAAAATAAATTAAATAATATCCCAGGAATTGTTACTGTTGGATTATTTACACAAAGAATAGCTGATATTGTTTTAGTAGGAAATTATGATGGTAGTATTACTAGATTTTCTTAAAAATTTATATCATATTTATTAATATAGTATTTTAGTATTTTATATTCTAATATTTGAAAATTCTAAGTTATTATTCTAATTTTAGATATTAAATATATTGTCTATTTAGCTATATTTAAAGTAATATGTAACATAATTTAAAAGTTTAATATTTAATGTTTAATAAAATTATGTCTATTACAATTATAGGTGGTGGAATAGTTAGTATTATTTTTACTTTATTAGTTAGTAAAAATTGTCGCAAGATAAATCAAATAAATTTAATTAATTTAAGAAAAAATATTTTTATTGACCGTACCATCATTATATCATACTTTACCTATAAAGTTTTAAATAAAATTAATATTTGGTCTAATATAAAACCTTATGTATATCCTATATATAAAACAAAAATTTTTGATATTAATTTTAGTAATAGTATAAGTATTTTAGCTGAAGATTATAATATACCAGTTTTAGGATATGCAATTAAATTAAGTATCATAACATCAGTATTTTTTAAAATAATAAATAATTGTTATAATATTAATATTTACGATAATGTAAATATTTATAATATAAAAAATACAGATGATAATGTAATAATTACCCTAAATAAAGGATATATAATCAATACAAAGTTATTTATTATAGCTGATGGTACTCAATCAGAAATAGTAAAATTTTTTGGTATAAATTATAGTATATTAGATTATCGCCAAACAGCAATTATGACCACAATTAACACTAGTATATTTCAATCACATATATCATTTGAAATTATAACTAAAAATGGATTATTAGTATTATTACCAATAAAAAAGCATTACTTTTCTGTAATATGGTGTATTAATAATCAATTAAGTTATACTAATTTTAGTAATCAAGAATTACATATTTTATTAAAATATGAATTACAAAATAAACTAGGTAAAATAGTAATTGTGGAAAATCTTAATTATTATCCATTAAAATTAGTGTTGGCGCATACTAATACTAGTCATCGTTTAGTATTATTAGGAAATGCATCTAAGACCATACATCCTGTTGGAGCACAAGGATTTAATTTAGCTATAAGAGATTTAATATATTTAATTAATTTAATTAATTTATATGATATTTATGATCATAAATGTTGTTTAAATATGCTTAATCAGTATAGAAAAAATAGACAATCCGATTGGATTAAAACTATTTTAGTGACTAATACTTTAACTTACTTAATAACCAATAAGAATAAATTTACCGAAAAAATAAAAAATATTAGTTTTTTACTAGGAAAAAATATACCAATTATAAATTTATTTTTTATAAAATATATATTAAATCTAATTTAACTAATTTAATTCAATTATGTTTGATATTATAATTGATAGTCATGATATTAGCGGATTATTATTAGCTTACTGTTTTATAAAAAAGGTAAGAATTGCAATAATAACTAAATTATTAAATTATTCGAGTAATGTTGAGTCTATATCTATTATTAATTACAGTAGTTTTAAAATATTAAAAAGTTTAGATATTTGGTATAATTTAGCTAAGTATGTAATTCCATTAAAAAATATTATTTTATATAAATATAAATATAAAAAATTATTAAAAATTAGTGTTAGTACTATTAATAATTATAATTATATTATTAATGACAATATAGGTTTTTATATTTTAAAAAAAATATTAAGTAAGCACATAACAATTATTAATTATACTAATATAAAAAGTATAATTTTTGAGAAAAAATTAGTAACATTATCATTAAATAATGAGATATTAAAAACAAGATTATTAATTACTAATAATATTTTTAATATTAAAAATTATATCAACACCTATAAATATTATATTAAATATAAATATGTAGTTATACAAACTAGAATTAATACAGAATTAATACATCATAATAATATATATCAAGTTCTGTCTAAATATGGTATCATGACATTTATCCCATTAAAAAATAATAATTGTAATGCTATTTATTGGATACTAAAACGTAATATGATAAAAAACCATGAGAGTTATAATAGTATTATCGATAATATATCTAAATTAATATTTAATTCGTGTAATTTAAAAGATAAAATTCTTACTTCTTCAGTTTATGTTGAATATTTATCAAACTTTATTTATCATCGTTTATTATTAATAAGTAATGCTGCGTATAAGACAAATTTAATTTTTGGTCAAAAACTAAACTTTAGTTGTTTTAGTGTATCTATTATTAATAACTTAATAACTTATTTAATTAACAGTAATAACGATATTGGTTTTTACTATTTTTTAAAATATTATGAACAAAAATTAAAGTACAATTTTATATCTAAAATAATTAAAACTAAATTATTGTATGATTTTTATACTAAAAATATAGATAATAATTTATTTCATATATTTTTAAATAAATTTAATATAATAAGATCTACGTTTTTTAATACCCAGTTTGGATTAAGATAAATTATATTTTTAACTTATATGTAATTATTAATATAAATCTTTAGTGCTTAAAAAAATAAATAATAACCATTTATTGCTATAATTAATAAATCAATTAAACTTAGTAATATTATTAAAATAATAATAAATAATTTTTAATTATTTAAATTTTAATTTTACTAAATGTTATTATTATAATATAGTTATTTTAAATTAATTTTTATTTTATAAATAAAATTATGTCAATTATTTAATGTATAAAATTTGTATAAAAAATATAATTAGTGGATTATTTACAAATCAACATATTACAGTATGTGGTTGGGTTAAAACCCGTCGTGATTCTAAAATAGGTATTTCTTTTCTTGATATAAATGATGGTTCATGTATTAGTAATTTACAAGTTATTATTAACAATAATGTTAATAATTACAATGAAATATCAAAATTAACTTCTGGTTGTTCTGTAAAAGTAAATGGTTTAATTATTAAATCTCCAAAAAATAAACAGAATTATGAAATGCAAGCTACATCAGTATTAGTTACCGGTTGGGTAGATAACCCACGTAGTTATCCAATATCAGCTAAATTACATAGCTTAGAATATTTACGTAAATTTGCTCATTTAAGAATGAGAACTAATATTTTTAGCGCTATAACTCGTATAAGAAGTACAGTATTTACTGCTATACATAATTTTATGAATGAAAATAATTTTATTTTAGTAACAACACCAATTATTACTAGTATAGATACAGAAGGTTATAGTACTATGTTTAGTATATTAACAAATAACAAAAAATTTTTTGGTAAAAAATATTTTTTAACTGTGTCAGGTCAACTAAATATTGAAAGTTATGCTTGTGCTTTATCTAAAGTATATACTTTTGGGCCAGTATTTAGAGCAGAAAAATCTAATACTAGTAGACATTTAGCTGAGTTTTGGATGGTAGAACCAGAAATAGCATTTGCTAATCTCCAAAATATCATTGACTTAACAGAAGATATGTTAAAATATGTATTTAAACGTGTATTAGATGAAAGAATTCAAGATATAGAATTTTGTGTTAAATATAATAATAAAAATTTAATTAAACGTTTAAGCAATTTTATTAATAATGGATTTGTACACATTACTTATGATAAAGTAGTAAGAATATTAGAAAAATACAAAAATAAATTTAATAAACAAATAGTTTGGGGTGATGATTTTTCTTTAGAACATGAGAATTATTTAACTAATGAGTATTTTAAAAATATTATTGTTATAACAAATTATCCAAAAAATATAAAAGCGTTTTATATGCGTGTCAATAATGATAATAGAACAGTAGCTGCAATGGATGTAATTGCTCAAGATGTAGGTGAAATTGCTGGTGGATCACAACGAGAGGAACGTTTAAATAAATTAGATATTTGTTTAAAAGAAAAAAATCTTTCTATTGAAAATTATTGGTGGTATAGAGATTTACGTAGATATGGTACAGTTCCACATTCTGGTTTTGGTATTGGTTTAGAAAGATTAATTTTATATATTACTGGTATGTATAATATTCGTGATGTAATACCATTTCCTAGAGGAATATATGATGATATTAATTTTTAATTAATATTCCTCATTAAAGATCGTACTTGATTTAAAGATTCTAATGTGTCAACACCAATTACTGGTTTTGATTCATTTACTACTAATGTATATATTTTTTCTCCATACCATAATACTCTTAGTTGTTCTAAATTTTCAATATGTTCTATTGGACTATGAAATTTTTTATAATTTTTAAGAAAAGATACATTGTAAGCATATATACCAATGTGTTTTAATATTATATCTTTAACAGATATACTGTTTTTAACAGTACGAGTAAAGTATATAGCGTAATTATATTTATTAATAATTAATTTTACCACATTTGGATTTATTATTTCTTTTATGTTATTTATTGGCATTGCCACAGTTGACATATTATAATTTTTATTTGGTAATGTGTTAGCAATTTGATTAATTAGTGTAGATGATATTAGCGGTTCATCTCCTTGAACATTCACAATAATTTGATTATCTAATAATTTATAATACTTAACTACTTCAGATATACGTTCTGTTCCTGAATTATGATTGTTATGAGTAACATATACTTCCCCCCCAAATTGCTTTACTACTTTAGCAATACTATAATGATCAGTTGCTACTATTACTCTATTTGCGCATGAATTTAACGCGTTATGCATTACATGAATTATCATTGGTATACCGTTAATAGTAATTAATGGTTTTTTTGGTAATCTACTAGAATTTAATCTAGCAGGAATAATAACTATAAAGTTCATTTTTACTAAAATTTCCTTGCTTTGTCTTTTATTAGTATTGGTATATTGTCTAATATAGGATAAGCCAATGAATCAATAACACAAACCAATTCTTGCTTTCTTTTTTTTAAAAATAATTTATTTTTACAAACTGGACATACAATAATTTTTAATAATTTTTTATCTATCATAAATCTATAAATTTTTAAAAATATCTAAATTTTATTAACTTTATTGTTTTTATATTTCAAAATATGATATTCTATGTTATCTAGTAATTTATTACTTATCTTTAATGGTAAATGTACATATATTGGTAAATACCACCAGTTTTTACGAGCAAATTTTTGACATTTGATAGCATCTTTTTCTGTCATTAATAATTGTTCTGTATTACAATAAATTAATGAATCTAACATAGATTGACTATATTCTTGATGATCAAGAAAGGATATTTCTCTTATTGGAAATATACCCATATACTTTACCATATTAAAAAAAATTTTAGGGTATCCTATACCAGCTATTAATATTATTTTATTAAATTTAAATTTACTAATAGGTAGACTTTTTTTATTATATAAATTTATTACGTTATAAGTTTTAATAAACATAGGAATCTCATTACGTTGAAGTAATCCATTATTTACTATAATTACTTTTGAATAATTTAGACGACTAATATTTTCTCTCATTGGTCCTGAAGGTAAAAGGTAACCATTACCAAATCGGTAATATCCATTTATTATTATCCATTCTATATTTCTTCCTAATGAATAATGTTGTAATCCATCATCACTAACAATAATATCTAAGTTATATAATTCTATTAATTTATTAGCAGCTAATACTCTTTTTTTAGCAACTACTACTGGAACATTAGTTCGTTGCCATATTAATATAGCTTCATCTCCACATTGTTTACTGCTTATATGATTTGTAACAATACAAGGATATCTTGTATTACCGCCATAACCTCTAGTAATAACACCAACTTTCCAACCTCTACGTTTTAGTTTATTCACTAGCCATATAACTATTGGTGTTTTACCGTTACCACCAACAGTAATATTACCAATGATTATTACTGGTACAGAAAAATAATATGTTTTTAACCATCCTATTTTATAAAAAAATTTTACTATAACTATAATAACTTTATATAACCACGTTATAGGTAATAATAAATAAATAAGTAGAGAATGTTTAAACCAAATTTTCATCAATATTTTATTAATTATACTGTATATGACACATTTGTGCATATAATCCTTGATTACCAATTAACTTTTTATGATTACCTCTTTCAATTATTTGACCATTTTTTATAACTAATATTTCATCAACGTCTTCAATAGTAGATAAACGATGTGCAATAATTAATAACGTACAATTCTTTTTTAAAACATGTAAAGCTTGTTGTATATTTAATTCTGTTTTTACATCTAAAGCAGATGTAGCCTCATCGAGAATAATAATTGAACTATTTTTTAAAAATGCTCTAGCAATTGCAATACATTGTCTTTGACCACTAGATAATAAAATACCATTCTCACCAATTACAGTATCTAAACCATCATCCATATTTTTAACAAAATCCATAACATAAGCCATATCAGCAACAATCTCTATTTGTTTTCTGGAGCATAAATTTTTATTAGCATAACTAATATTATTAGCTATAGTATCATTAAAAAGATATATATTTTGTGATATTAATGATATTTGATTTCTTAATGAAAAAATATTATAATCATAAAGATTAGTACCATCTATAGTAATACTACCAGATTCTATATTATAAAAACGAGTTAATAAATAAGCAATAGTTGATTTACCTGCACCAGAATGTCCAACTAAAGCTACTTTACCTCCAGCAGGTATATTAAAAGTAATATTGTATAATGATGGATTACTATTAGTTGGGTATGTAAACGTTACATCATTAAAAATTATATTTCCTTCAATATTTTTTGTATAAATTATTGAATGATTTTTTTCACTCTTAATATCTAAAATAGAAAATATTGTTTTACAAGCTGTCATACCTTTCTGAAATTGAGTATTAATATTAGTTAGTGATTTTATTGGTCGTATTAATGCAATCATGGAAGAAAATACGACGGTAATGGTACCAGCAGTAATAGTTTTTGATATTATTGGAAAACTTATAATATATAGTATAACTGCTAAAGCTAATGATGTAATTAATTGTATTAATATATCTGATAAAGAAGCAGTAACCACCATTTTTATTTCCTGTTGCCTCATAAAATTACTAACATAATAAAATCTTTTATTTTCTATATTTTGACCTCCATACATTAATATTTCCTTATGTCCTTTAAGCATTTGTTCAGTACTATGAATAACTTGTTCCATAGCATACTGCATTTCTTTACTAATAATTTTAGATTTATTAGAAACAAACTTGTTAGTCAGAAAAATACATGGTGTTAATACTAGTAAAATTGTAGATAATAATGGACTATAATAAAACATCATACAACATAATAGCATAATTAGTGTTCCATCGCGAATAATATTAATTAATACACTAGAAGAGGTAGCAGCAACTTGTTCTGCTACATAAGTGATATAAGATAGTAATTTACTAGTTGGTTTAGTATCAAAGAATGATACCGGCATACTCATAATATGAGTAAACAACATTCTCCTGATATTCATTACAATTTTACTAGATACCCATACTATACAATAATTAGCAATAAAATTACTACTACTACGTAATAATGACAGTCCAATTATAGTAAATGGTACCCACCATATTATAGAACTATTGTTAGTAATAACAAAGCTGTGGTCAAAAATTGGTTTTAACAATGATATCATATAAGCATTACTAATTGCACTAATAACTAATGCAATCATTGCAATTACTAATTTAATTTTAAATGGATAAACCATACACCAAAATCGGCTAAATGTTTGCCATGTGGTAGTATTATTTTTTAACATTGATTAAATTTTATAAATACATAAATAATATATAAAAATATCAAAAAACATAGTATTTAACTTTTTAAGTTAGTTAATATTAATTATATATATTTAAATATATTTTTTTAATAAAACAGACAAATTATAATACTTTAATTAAGTAAAAATTAATGAATAACATAAAAAATAATCTTTAATCTTCTTTTGTTGCTGCTTTAAAAGCTTCTCTCATAGTATTAGAAAATTTATTATTATTTTTTAATTCTTTATCTTGACTAATACTTCTTTTTTTATCCAAAATACCATGAGTATAATATACTACATTAATACGTCTATTTTTACGATCAATATTATCAACTTTCACCTTAATAATATCACCAATATTTACACACATTAAACTTTTAATATATTTAGTATCGGTAAATTCATTAATATTTAAATATCCACTAATATTATTTGTTAAATTTAAATTAATACCATTATCTTTATCTAAAGATTTTACTTTACCATTGATTATTTCGTTTTTATAATTATTAAAAAAAATATTTAATGGATCTTCAGTTAATTGTTTTATGCCTAAAGAAATACGTTCTCGTTCCGCATCTACTTGTAATATTAATGATTTAATTATATCACCCTTTTTATATTGTTGTATAATTTTAACATCTGTTTCCCAAGATATATCAGATAAATGTATTAAACCATCAACACCACCATCTAATTCAACAAATATACCAAAATCAGTTATAGATTTTATTTTACCACTTACACAATCACCTTTATTATATAATGATGCAAAATTTTTCCATGGATTAATTTTACATTGTTTAATACCTAATGATATACGACGACGTTCATGATCAATATTTAAAATCATTACTTCGACTATATCATTAATATTAACTAATTTAGATGGATGAATATTTTTATTAGTCCAATCCATTTCAGAAATATGAACTAAACCTTCAATACCATGATCAATTTCTACAAAACATCCATAGTCAGTTAAATTAGTAACTTTACCTCGTAAACGATTACCTTCTGAATATTTCTTTATTAATAATAACCAAGGATCATGCTTTAATTGTTTTAATCCTAAAGATACTCTAGTTTGTTCTTTATCAAATTTTAATATTTTGACAGTTATTTCTTCACCAAGTTTTATAATTTCATTAGGATGTCTAACTCTTTTCCAAGCTATATCAGTAATATGTAATAATCCATCAACACCACCAAGATCAATAAAAGCACCATAGTCTGTTAAATTCTTTACTATTCCTTTAACTATCATACCTTCTTGTAAATTAGATAATAATTTTAATTTATAATTATTAAACTCTAACTCTAAAATAGCTCTACGTGATACAACTATATTATTGCGTTTTTTGTCTAATTTAATTATTTTAAATTCTAATTCTTTACCTTCAAGATTATTATCTTTAATAGGTTTAATATCTACTAAAGAACCAGGTAGAAATGCACGTACTCCATTTAACTCAACTGTAAAACCACCTTTTACTTTTCCACTTACTATACCAACAGTGGTACTAGAATCATTATATATTTTTTCTAACTGATTCCATGCTTCTTGTTTCTTTGCTTTTTCTCTTGAAAGTAATGTTTCTCCTAATCCATTTTCTATATTATCTAACATAACATCTACTGTATCACCAACTTTAATTTCTAGATTACCATACATATCATAAAATTGTTCTATTGGAATAGTAGCTTCTGATTTTAAATTAGCATCAACCAAGACTATATTTTTTGTAATTGATACTATTAATCCTTTAACAATCATTCCAGAATAAATATGAATATTTTTTATAGATTTTTCAAATAATTGAGTAAAAGATTCTATCATATATAAACTTAATTTTTATTAACTAATATTTCAGTATCCTTTCTTAAAATATAGTAGGTTAACATTATTATCTGTTGTCCAATAACGAGATATTATTTTGTTTTATATAAAATTTATGTAAATTAGAAATTACGATACTAACACTTAATAATATAACAATATATAATATTACTTTATTACATAATCAAAAGTTAACATCAAACTAATATTTTTGCAACAAATACATAATATTTTAATAACTAATGCATAATTTTATTAAAAAATAATAAATTATTAATTATTGTTATTGTAACAATAAGATAAAAAATATTTAAAAAAGTTAGGAAAACTTTTATTAACACAAATAGGATTAATAATAGTAATTTTAACTTTAGCTAAAATCATTAAAGTAAAACACATTGCTATACGATGATCATTATAAGTATTAATTATCACATATTTATTTAATTTTTTTTGTGGCATAATAGTTATGCTATTTTGATTACTAATTACTTTAACACCTAATTTAATTAATTCATTTGTTATAGCAACAATACGATTAGTCTCTTTAATGCTCCAATTTGATATATTATACAGTTTTGTTGTCCCAATAGCAAAAATAGCAACTATAGCTGCAGTCATAGCTACATCAGGTATATTCCTACAATTAATATTTATTGAATATAATTTATTTGCTCCAATACATTTAATATAATTACTACCTAGTAGTATTTTGGCTCCCATTTTATTTAAAATATTTAAAAATTTTATATCACCTTGAATACTATTATAATTAATATTGTTAATTAATACTGCATTATTACTAATTACAGATGCTGCTAAAAAGTAAGAAGCATGTGTTATATCTCCTTCTATAATATAATTTCCTGGAGAACAATAGTGTTGTTTACCAATAATATAAAAATACTTATAATTATAATTAATAATTTTTACACCAAAAATCTTCATTATATTAATAGTCATATCAATATATGGTTTAGAAATTATCTTATTTTTTACTATAATAGTAGTGTTATAATCTGCCAATGGAGCTAACATAAGTAGCGCACTAATAAATTGACTAGACATATTACCAACGATATTAATTTTTCCTCCAACAAATCCTCCTAAGATTATTGGTAATTTATTATTTTTCAAAATAAACTTTGCCCCACCTTGTTGTAAAGCATTTATTAATGGCTTGATAGGGCGACGATTTATATATGGTGAACCAGTTAATATAATATGTTTATTACCTAAACATAAAATAGCTAATAAGAATCTCATTAAAGCTCCAGATTGCCCTAAAAATATAGATAATTTTTTTACATTATAAAAACTATCACCTAATCCGAAAATTGTACATGATGTATTATTTTTAAATAAAAAATATCTTACACCTAATTTTTTTAAAGCAATTAATGTATATTTAATATCATCACTATATAACAAATTATATATATGAGTAATACCTATAGATTGAGCTGCTAATAGTAGTACTCTAATAGAAATACTTTTTGATCCAGGTAAGTTAACATAACCACCAAAAAAACTACTAGAGTTAATAGTTAAATAATTCATACCAATAATTATAATTTTTTGTTAAAAAAATTAGTTAATAAAGATAAATTAACTACTTTGAGTAATAAATCATAACAATTATTTATTAATAATAAGCGATTTGATGTAATCAAATTATCAGATACTATAATTTGTACTGTATCAATAAATTTATTTATTACATTACATAATTTTGTTAATTTAATTAAAATTTGATAATATTTTTTTTCTATAATAAATTTTTTTATAATTTGTTTTGTGTCTTCTAAATAATAAAACAAATTAATTTCTACACTATCTTTTAAAGATGAATATTTAAAGTTAGTATTTATTTTAAATGGATATTTATTTAAAAAATTAACTAATCTTTTATAGGTTGAAATTAGTGTTTTTAATTTATCTAATTTTATAAATTTACTAACATCAACTATTATTTTATTTAAATTCACTAAATTAGTATTTTTCCTTGTTAGTAAAGTACTAACTATATTTTCATTAATACCATTCTTTTTATACCAAAAACACAAACGATTAAATATAAACTTAGTAATATTTATAACTAAAAATTCTTTCTTTTGATTAAAATAATCATTATTATAAGTTATTATAGAATATTCTATTAATTTTTTGATATCTATATACAATTTATTTTTTATTATTATTTTTATTATACTAATTGCAGCTCTGCGTAACGCGAATGGATCTTTGCTACCAGTAGGTAGCTTATTAATTCCAAAAAATCCAACTATATTATCTATAGAATTTGCTATAATTAATATACATGATATTTTATTTATTACTAAATTATTATTTATATGATAAGTATATTGTTCTTTTTGCGCATTGATTACGTCTAAAATTTCGTTATCTAACGAAGCATAATACATACCAATTATTCCTTTTGTGTTATTAAATTCTTTTACCATACTAGTAGCTAAATCACATTTTGATATTATTGCAGCTCTAGCTGCCCAAGAAATATTAGCGCCAACTAAATATGCTATATAAGATGATATTTGTTGTAACCTATAACTCTTGTCAAACATTGATCCTAACTTAGTATGAAATGAAATATTTTTTAAATTAATTAAATAATCAGCTAATTTTTTTTTACGATCCTGAATAAAAAATAATTCAGCATCTTTTAAACGATTATTAATTACAGTATTATTATCTTTTATTATTATATGATTGTTGTTAGAAATAATATTAGTAGCTAATATGTAATACTTTGACAAAGCACCATTATTATCATATATAGGAAAACATTTTTGTATGTCTTGAATTATGTGTATTAATATTTCTGATGGTAAAAAAAGAAACTTTGATTCAAACGAACCAACTAATAATTTTGGCCATTCTATTATTGATGTAATTTCTTCTAATAGTTTGTAATTAATATTAACGTAACCATTTAATTTATCTGTAATATTCTTTATTTGATTTAAAATAATATATTTACGTTTATTAAAATCAACTATTACTTTATTATTCATTAATATTTTTGGATATTGATTAGCAAATTTTATATTAATATTGTACAATCCCATAAATCTGTGACCATGAATAATATTATTACTATTAACACCAAATATTGTTCCATGAATTAAATAATTATCTAATAAAACAATGATATTGTTAACTGGACGAACAAAATACATATTATTATCGCCCCAGCGCATCATATTTGGTACTTTAATATTACTAATTGCTGTATGTACTATAGCAAATAATATATTTGTTATAAAATATTTACTATGCAATTTATATTTATTAGATAAGATACAACTAACATAATTAGATATATTATTATTTATATTCTGTTTATTTTTAGCTAATTTGTATATTAATAAAAAATACTTACTACTTATTATATTTTTTAATGAAAAGATATTTATTAATACTATAATGGCTAATCTTCTAGAAGAAAAAAATTTTATTATCTTAATATATTTAATATTAAATTTTTTTAATTCACAAGAAATATTATTAGTTAATTTATTAATTAACACAGTTAGTGTATTCGATGGTAGATCTTCTGTACCTATTTCAATTAATAGATTATTCATTTTTTAGTTATTATTTATTAATTTTTTATTGTCTCATACATAGAAAAATTAACATTTTTACGATATTTTAAATAAGTTTTAGCAATTTTTTTAGATAAATTACGAATTCTTAATATAAAATCTTGTCTTTCCAATGAAGAAATAATATTAGATGCATCTAATATATTAAAAATATGTATAATTTTTATGACTAATTCATATGCTGGTAATATTAATGGATTATTTAAAATAATTAGTTTATTTATTTCTTTTTCATAATGAATAAAAGATCTTAAAAGAAAATTTTTATCAGTATATTCGAAATAATATTTACAATTTTCCACTTCATTTTGGTAAAATATATCTTTGTAAAACAAAGTACCTTTTTTATTATTACTCCATACTATGTTATAGATATTATCTACTTTTTGTACACACATAGCTAAACGTTCTAATCCATACGTAATTTCTCCCATTATTGGATTACATTCTAAACCACCCATTTTTTGTAAGTATGTAATTTGTGTTATTTCCATACCATTAAACCAAACTTCCCAACCTAATCCATGAGCACCCAACGTTGGATGTTCCCAGTTATCTTCAATAAACTTTACATCATTATTAATTAAATCTAATTTTAGTGCTTTCAGAGATTTAATATATAATTCTTGTAATTTATTTAAAGATGGCTTTAATATTACTTGAAATTGATAATATTGTAGTAGTCTATTATTACTAACTCCATATCTACCGTCTGATGGTCTACGAGAAGTTTGTACATACGCTGCCAAAATAGGTTCTGGGCCTATTGCTCCCAAATAAGTTATAGGATGTAATGTACCAGCTCCTACTTCTATATCAATCGGTTGAACTATAATACAACCATAACTAATCCAAAATTTTTGTAAATTAAAAATAATATCTTGAAATGACTTCATATTTATGATTTATATTATATATAATTGGATAACCACTAACATTATAGTATAATACTTAAAGCTATTTTTTTACAATTAAATTATGTACAATGCTAAATTCAGTATTTAATTGTTAAATTATTAGTTTATCATAATAACTATACTTAATAAGTAACTTTATTAAAAGCTAATTATTCATAAATTTTATAAAATGTCTACCAATAAAATAACATTAAAAATATTTTCTTATATACTAGTATTTTTATTTATTATTATTATTATACCATTACATTTATTTCCTGGATTTATATCTGGTTTTATTTCATATGAATTAATTATATTTTTTACTCCTTGGTTTAGATATATATTTATAAATAAAGCTAGATTAGCCGTAGTAATTTTATTAATAACTATTATATTGATACTAATAACACTATTAATCATTAATTTAATTAATTTATTAACTTCAGATTTTCAACATGATTTAAATATTATTAATAATATTAATTATATATTACTAAATATAAAAAATCATATCCCTAAATTTTTATTATTATTTTTACCTAATAATATTGAAGATTTAAAAAATAAAATTATTCTATTGCTAGAATCAAATTTAATTATCATAAGAGATATGATACGTATAGTTATACGTATTTTATTAACTATTTTTATAGGTATTATTATAGGTGCAATAATATCTTTAAATAAACCAAATAATAATCATTCTTATTTTATTAATCAATTAAATAAACGTATATATTTTTTATCGCTAGCATTTCATAATATTATTATTGCACAAGTACGTATATCATTAGTAAATACTTTGTTAACTTCTATTATGATTATTATTATTTTACCAAGTTTTGGTATATTTGTGCCGTTAAGAAAAATATTAATTATTAGTACTTTTTTATTAGGTTTAATACCTATTATTGGTAATTTAATTTCTAATATAATAATTATTTTTTCATCCTTATCAGTTTCTTTAACTGTGGGGGTAATTATCTTAGTTTATTTAATTTTTATTCATAAACTTGAATATATACTAAATGCTGAAATAGTTGGTCAAAGAATTAATACTAAATCATGGGAATTAATATTAGTAATGCTATTTTTAGAATCAATTTTTGGATTAAACGGACTAATAGCAGCTCCAATATATTATGCATATTTAAAATATGAATTAAAGAATATTAAAATAATATAAAAAAACTAGCTTTACAGTAAAAATAAAGCTAGTTTATGGTATATAGTTTATTGTTTATTAATAATAATTCTACGAGGTTGCAATGATTCTGGAATTTGTCTAACTAAATTAATACTAAGTAAACCATTACTAAATTCAGCATAATCTACTAACATATGTTCAGCTAAAGCAAAGCTTAGAGAAAATTTTTTACAAATTAATCCTTGATACAAATAATGTACTTGTTTACTTTCACATGTGGTAGGTTTGCCCTTAATAGTTAATCTTGGTCCTTCAATTTCAACTATTAATTCATCTTCTTTAAATCCTGCTAATGCTAACACAATACGATAGTGATCCTCATCATATTTTTCAATATTGTATGGAGGAAAATTAAAATTTTCTTGATCTATTTGTATATTACTAGCTAGTCTGTCAAATCCTATCCATTGTTTTAATAAAGGAGAAAGGTCATAATCATGCATACTTTTTTTCCTATTATGTAAATAAATTATAAAAAAATAACTGTACTGTATTATAATCTATATAATTAATTATTTCTAGTAAAAACTATAAACTTTTTAAATAAAAAATAAAGTAATACTTAAATATCAATATTTATTGCTTCTAATGAATTTTGTTCGATAAATTTTTTACGTAGTATCACATCATCACCCATTAGTATATTAAATAAATTATTTGCTATACTAATATCATTAATTGTTATTTGTGATATACATCTCTTATTAGGATCCATTGTAGTTTTCCATAATTGATCAGCATTCATTTCTCCAAGACCTTTATATCTTTGAATAACTAAATCTTTACACGATTCATTTAACAACCATTTTATTGCTTCTTCTAATGAAGAAGTATTTTTGTTATTTTTATTATGAATTACATATATATTACTATCTAAATTGATATTTATTTTACTTTTTATATTAAAAATTATCTTATATTCTTCACTATTTACAAAATCTTTATTTATTAATAAATGTCTAACTTTACCATATACTATAATAAATAATAATATTTCATAATAAAAATTATTATTTTTATAAATTTTATAGTTATTAATAAACATTATTTTTTCATTATTATTTACTAACTTAATTAATGATAATACCCACTTATTGAGCACTTCTAAGTTATTAAAGTGGTTAATTGTTAGTATTGGTTGATAAAGTAAGTATTTTATTAATCGTTCATAATATGAATATTTTATATTTTTTAGTTTCCTTTTAATCATTAGATAATTATTTATAATAGTAAATAATAATTTTCTACATACTTCTTTATTATCAATAAAGAATTTAGTATTATTAATTGCTAAATTAATACGATAGACATTCATATCATCATTATTGTTAATATACATCTCTTTATTATTATGTTTTATTTTAAATAACGGTGGTTGAGCAATAAATAAATAACCGTTTTTTATAATATCAGGCATATATCTGTAAAAGAATGTTAATAATAAAGTTCTAATATGTAATCCATCAACATCTGCGTCAGTCATAATAATTATATTGTGATATCTTAATTTGTCTATATTAAATTCATTTTTTCCTATTCCACAACCTAAAGTTGTAATTAAAGCTATTAACTCTTGAGAAGATAATATTTTACTAAAACAAGCTTTTTCAACATTTAATATTTTTCCTTTTAATGGTAAAATAGCTTGGTTTTTACGGTTACGACCTTGTTTTGCTGACCCACCTGCAGAATCTCCTTCTACTAAATATAATTCAGATAGTGCTGGATTTTTTTCCTGACAATCAGTTAATTTCCCTGGTAATTTACTAACATCAAAAACATTTTTTTTTCTTGTTAATTCTCTTATCTTACGAGCAGCCTCTCTAACCTTTGCAGCGTTAATAATTTTACTAATTATTATTTTAGTATCATTAGGATACTCTAATAAAAAATCTAGTAATTTTTCGCTTACTAATGATTCTATGACATATCTAACTTCTGATGATACTAATTTATCTTTTGTTTGAGAAGAAAATTTTGGATCAAACATCCTTATTGATATAACAGTAGCTAATCCTTCACGTATGTCTTCTCCAGAAATTACTAATTTGTTTTTCTTATTTAAAAATTCTTTATCTATATATTGATTTATAGTACGAGTTAACGCAGAACGAAATCCAGACAAGTGGGTACCACCATCTTTTTGAGGTATATTATTTGTAAAACAATAAATATTTTCTTTTATGGAATTATTCCACTGCATCGCAATATCAATAATTATATTATTTTTTTCAGAAGAAAAATTAAGTATATTTTGATGAATTGGTAATTTATTCTTATTTATTAATGATATAAATGATTTAATACCACCAGTATTTTGAAAAAATTTTTGCTTATTATTAAGTTCATCTATTAACTTAATAGATATTCCGGAATTTAAAAAAGATAATTCTTTTAATCTATTTTTTAATATATTAAAATTAAATTTTATTTCATTAGTAAAAATATTAAGATCTGGCCAAAATCTTATGATTGTGCCATTACACTTAGTTTTATCAATAATACTAATTGGTTTTTTTGGAACTCCAAAAGAATAATATTGTTGATACACAAACCCATCTCTCATAATAGTAAGAACTAATTTTTCTGATAATGCATTAACTACAGAAACACCAACCCCATGTAATCCACCGGAAATTTTATAGGAATTACTATCAAATTTACCACCAGCATGTAACATAGTCATTATTACTTCAGCTGCAGATATACCTTCTTCTTTATGTATATCAACTGGTATACCTCTACCATTATCTTGTACCGAAATTGAGTTATCTTTATGAATAATAACAATAATGTTGTCACAAAAACCAGCTAATGATTCATCAATTGCATTATCTACAACTTCAAATACCATATGATGTAAGCCAGTACCGTCATCTATATTACCTATATACATACCAGGTCTTTTACGAACTGCATCTAATCCTCTAAGGATTTTTATATTAGATGAATCATAATAATTTGTTTTCATTTTAGTAAAAATAGTCAAAATTTACTTATTTTAATAAACTAAATTAAAATAAACAATAAGATATTAATTATATTAATAGTAGCATTATTTTATACTTTAAATATTAAAAATCATAATTTTATTAATACAAAAATTATTAACTATTAAATTTTTATAGGCATTATAACATAAGTTAATAATTGCTGATTTACTAAGTCACTAATTTTTAATATACCATTATTAGTAAATGTTAATGTTAATGTTTTACAATGTAATACATTTAATACATCTAATATATATATTGCATTAAATGCAAATTCAATATTCTTACCATTATACGATATAATAATAATTTCTTTTGCTATCTCAAAATCTAAATTATTTGCTATTAACGTTAATTTACTTTTACTAATAATTAGCTTAATACCATACGATTTATCATTAATAATAGTTATTATTCTACTTAGAGCATTTTTTAATTCTTTTAATTCTAAGGATACTCTAATATCTATATTTTCAGGTATAACACTAATAAAGTTAGGAAAAGTACCATCAATTAATTTACAAGTAAACATATAATTATCAATTGATAATGATATACTATCGTCATTAAAAAATATACTAATTAAACATTTATATTTATTTAGTAACCTCATTAATTCTAATATTCCATTTCTCGGAATTATAATAGATATATCTGATACATTAAAATTAATGTTAATTTTACAAATTGATAATCTATGTCCATTTGTAGATACAATATACATATTATTTGGTACTATTTTAAACAACATACCATTTAAATAATAACGAATATCTTGTTTAGCCATAGAAAAATAAGTACAAGATAAAGCACTAAGTAAAATATTACTAGGTAAGGTACAATAAATATTATTTTTTTTATAATTAATTTTAGGAAATCCTTTGTCTGGCAAAGTAGATAAAGAGTACAAACTATTTTTAGTTCTAATAATTAATTTATTACTTTCTAAAGATATATTAATAATATCATTGTTAGATAATTTTTTACAAATATTATATAATTTTTTTACTGATACTGTTATTGTACCAATATTAACAATATTACAATTATCTATTCTAGCTACAATTTCTACTTCTGTATTAGTTCTAAAAAATAATATATAACTACTATAAACTTTAATTAAAACATTATTTAATATCGATAAAGATAAATTATTATTAGTTAGAGTATATAAATTTTGTAATAATTTTATTAAGTTAATATTTTCTATACTAAATTTCATTAATGTTATAATTTAATTAATGCTACTAAAAACAATTAGTATATTTTTAAACAAGAGTAATATTAAATATTATTATGATATCATATTTATTATAAAATATATATTTATTTCAATTACTAAAAATAATTTTAAAATTAAGGAAAAACTAATGAAAAGAACTTTTCAACCATCCGTATTAAAAAGATTACGTAAACATGGTTTTCGTCATCGTATGAAAACAAATAGTGGACGTAAAATTCTATCAAATAGAAGAACTAAAAAAAGATTATATTTAACAGTTTCAAATTATAAATAAATGAACAAAAAATATAAATTTCCAAAAAAACAAAAATTATTACTCAATAAGCAATTTAATTTAGTATTTAATAAATTAGAATATTTTAGTTTTGATAAACAATTTACTATAATAGGATATATAAATAATTTGAATTATTCTCGTATTGGTATTATAGTACCAAAAAAAAATATCAGGAAATCCTTTCAAAGGAATAGAGTAAAAAGATTAATACGTGAATACTTTCGTTTAAATGTACATAATTTTTTTTTATGGATTATATAATTTTAGTAAAAAAATGTTTATCGGAAATAAAACAAATTAATTTTAAAATATGTTAAGGTAACATGATTTTTTTATCAAAAGCATTAATTAATATAATATATTGGTATAAAGTAATAATTAGTCCTTTATTAGGTAGACATTGTAGATTTGTTCCTAGTTGTTCGCAATTTGCTGTAGAAGCAATTACTACGTTTGGTTTAATAAAAGGTATTTGGTTTTCTATAAAAAGAATTATTAAATGTTTACCAATGTTTAATGGTGGTTATGATCCAATTGATAAATATTTATAATACAATAAGATTATAATGAATACACAAAGAAATTTTCTTATAATTATTTTGGTATTTATTTCTTTTTTATTATGGCAAATATGGCAAAATGATAGTCAATTAAATGTAACAGATAAGTATATAACAAATAATAATAAATATTTATTAGATAGTAATAGTCACATCGTTACAATTATAACTGATACTTTACTATTAAAAATTAATCCAGATAACTTCACAATAGAACAAGCATATCTACTAAAATATCCTAAATATCTTAAATCTCATGAATTATTTAAGCTATTAAATACTTCATCCAATTTTATTTATCAATTACAAAGTAGTTTATCTAGCAATGAATATTTTAGTAGAAATTTATTAAAACAATTAAAGTTTTGTAATAAGAAAACAAAATATATATTAAAGAATAATCAAAAAGAATTAAAAATACCATTTGTATATAAATCTAATAATAATTTTATCTATATTAAAACTTTTGTACTAAAACGTAACGATTATAAAATTGATGTAATTGATAGTATTATTAATAATACTAATAAAATTATTACGGTAAATATTTTTGGTCAAATAAAACAATCTATTAATAATCCAAATCAATACAATAATAATTTTATTAATAGTTTTTATAGAGGTAGTTCATATTCTACTGATCATGAAAATTATAAAAAGTATGAATTTAGTAAAATAAAATATTATAAATTAATTACCAATACTAATTATGGTTGGATAGCTATGTCACAAAAATATTTTATTACTGCTCTAATTATTCCAAATTTTGGAATTAATAATCTTTACATTAATAAAATAAACGATGATGTTTTAATTGGTTTTAAAAATAAAATAAATATTAATGCTTATGATAAAAAAGATATTCATACCAAAATTTGGATTGGACCCAAATTACAATCAAAACTAAAATTAGTAGCAAATAATTTAGATCTTACTGTTGATTATGGGTGGTTATGGTTTATATCTCAACCATTATTTAAATTATTAAACTTTGTTACGCAATATACGAAAAATTGGGGATTATCGATAATTATTACAACTATTGTAATAAAAATGATATTACATCCTCTAACTAGAATTCAGTATATTTCAATGGCAAAAATACGTTTATTACAACCTAAAATATCTATGATTCGTAAAAAATTTGAAAATAATAAACAACAACAAAGTAAAGAAATATTATTTTTGTATAAAAAGGAAAAAGTTAATCCATTTGGAGGATGTTTTCCAGTCATAGTACAGATGCCTATATTTTTAGCTCTGTATTATGTATTGTCTGGATCAGTAGAGTTAAGACATGCTAATTTTTGTTTTTGGATAAATGATCTATCATCACAAGATCCATATTATATTTTACCAATAATTATGGGTATAACTATGTATATAATACAAAAATTATCTTCAAATAATATTGAAGACTTAATACAAAGAAAAATAGCAACTATTGTGCCAATTATATTTACATTATTTTTTTTCTGGTTTCCATCTGGTTTAGTATTATACTATATTATTAGTAATATAATAACTATTATACAACAACAGGTAATATTTAGAGGATTAATTAAATAAAAATATAGAAAATTAAACAAAGATATTAATGAATATACATCAAAATGAAGATACTATAGCTGCTATAGCTACTACTCCTGGATATAGTAGTATTGGTATTATACGTGTTTCTGGTACTTTAACATATAATATAACAAAAGAAATATTAGGATTAATTCCAAAAGATAGAAAAGCAAGTTATTTACCATTTAAATATAAAAATAATATTATAGATTATGGTATTGCTATTTTATTTAATCATCCTAACTCTTTTACTGGTGAAGATATGTTAGAATTACATTGTCATGGTGGACCGGTAATACTAAATACTTTATTAAAGTACATTATTTCATTACCTAATATTCGTATGGCTAATCCAGGAGAATTTTCTATGCGTGCTTTTTTAAATAAAAAAATTGATTTGGTACAAGCTGAATCTATAATTGATTTAATCAATTCTAATTCATTGGAATTTTCTAAAAAATCAATAAAATTATTTAAAGGTAGTTTCTCTTACAAGATTAAAAAATTAATAAGTGCTGTAGATAATTTATATTCTCATATAGAAGCTATAATTAATTTTCCTGAAGATCAACTAGAACAATTATCCAATGATACTATTATCTCTAATTTAAATAATATGATTAATACAGCAAATAAATTAAATCAGCAAGTAAAAAATAATATTATACTACGTGATGGTATTAAAATAGTTATTATTGGAAAACCTAATGTTGGAAAATCTAGTTTGTTTAATGCTTTAATTGGATATAATAACGCTATTGTAACTTCTTTTCCTGGTACCACTAGAGATGTGTTAAGATATTGTATAAACTTAGATGGTATAACAATTAATATCAGTGATACAGCAGGAATTCATAATACAAATAATTTTATAGAAAAAATAGGAATTAAACATTCTTTAAAAGAAATTAAAACAGCTAATCATATATTATTAGTAGTTGATAGTACTACTTGTGAAATTAAAAAACTAAATTGTATTTATAATGATTTTATTAAAATAGTTAAAAATATACCAGTTACTATTATTCGTAATAAAGCTGATCTTAGTTATGAAAGTATTAATATCAGTAAATTAGAAAAATATTATGTTATAACAATATCAGCTAAATTAAAAAAAGGATTAAATTTAATTTTTAATCATATAAAAGACTTATACACTAAAAATAACTATAAATTTGATAATATAAATAAACACAGATATTTTAATATATTAAATAATGTTATTTTACATTTAAAACTTAGTAAAGAAAATTGTTCATATTGTGATTATGATATTCTGCTAGAAGAATTAAAATATGTTAAAAACTATTTAGATAACATTGTTGGTAATGTTTATAATAACGAGTTACTAGATAAAATATTTTCTAAGTTTTGTATTGGTAAATAACATTAAAAGATTTTAAAAAGGTAAATCATCATCAAAATCTATTGATAGATCTTTATCATCTTTATATGTTTTTACTTCTTCATCATTTAACTTATCAGATGTATTATTTTTAATATTATTCTTAGTTTTATTACGACTACTAATAATATGTAATGTACCATTAACACTAACTATTACTTCTGTAGTATAGTGATCTATGTTATTTTTGTCTTGCCACTTTCTTGTTTGTAAACTACCTTCTATATAAATTTGTGAACCTTTAATTAAATACTCTCTTGCTATTTCTGCTATTTTTCCAAAAATAACAATTTTATGCCATTCCGTTTTTTCTTTAATTTCCCCTGTTTGTTTATCACGCCATGTATCAGATGTTGCTAAACTAATATTAGCTACTATATTACCATTAGCCATATAACGTATTTCTGGATCATTACCTAAATAACCTAGTAAAATAACTTTATTAACTCCTTTCATATATTTTCCTATTTGTAATCGATATTTTATTTTTAATATATATAATTATAATCAGAGTAGTTATCAAATCTAGACCAATGACCATTAAACATTAATTTAATAGTACCAATCGGTCCATTTCTTTGCTTACCTATAATAACTTCAGCAATACCTTTCATACTATTATCATTATAAACTTCATCACGATATATAAACATAATTAAATCAGCATCTTGTTCTATAGAACCTGACTCTCTTAAATCTGAATTTAATGGTCTCTTATCAGCACGTTGCTCTAAACTTCTATTAAGTTGTGATAAAGCTATAATTGGTATCTTTAATTCTTTAGCTAAAGATTTTAATGATCTAGAAATTTCTGCTATTTCTAATGTGCGATTTTCAGCTAAATATGGAACTCTAATTAGTTGTAAATAATCAATCATAATTACACTTAATCCTTGATGTTCCTTATATACGCGACGCGCACGAGCTCTTATTTCAGTTGGAGTTAATCTAGAAGAGTCATCAATATATATATTTTTTTTACTTAGTAAAATTTTTATAGTATTAGAAATTTTAGTCCAATCATGATCATTTAATTGACCAGTACGAATTTTACTTTGTTCTACTCGTGATAATGATGCCAGCATTCTTATCATAATTTGTTCACCTGGCATTTCTAGACTAAAAATTAAAACAGGTTTATCTTCTGACATAGCTATATTTTCACATAAATTAATTGCAAATGTAGTTTTACCCATTGAAGGTCTAGCTGCTATAATAATTAATTCTGATTTTTGTAGTCCAGCAGTTTTAATATCTAAATCTTTATATCCACTAGATATTCCAGTAATACTACTATTTGGTTTTTTATATAATTGTTCAATTTTATTTATTGTATGTTCTAAGATATTCTCGATATTTTTTAAATTATTATTTATATTTGTTCTATTTTCAGAAATTTGAAAAATTAGAGACTCAGCTAAATCTAATAAATCTGCACTACTACGACCGTTGGGATAATAACTAGCATCTGCTATTTCATTTGCAACATTAATTAATTCTCTTATTATAGCATATTCTTTTATTATAGTTGCGTAAGAAATTATATTTATAATACTAGGTGTATTTTTTGATAATTCAGATAAATAAGCACAACCACCAACAATATCTAATTTATTCTTTTGTTCTAATGATTGTGATAAAATAACTAAGTCAACTGGTTTACCATTATTTAGTAAGTTTTGTATTTCACAAAAAATTATACGATGCACATTGCTATAAAAATCATTACTACTAATTATAGTAATAATATCATCTAGACGTTTATTATCTAATATTAAACTACCTAATAATGATTGCTCAGCTTCTATAGAATATGGTAATGATTTATAATATTTATGATTATTGTTAAATAATTTACTATTATTTACATTCTTATTTAATAACATATTTAAATATATAACTGTTAATTTAATATAATTTTATTAAATTGGTAATCATAATAAAATAAATGTTAAATATTATCAATATCTAAATAAATAGATTGTGTTTTTTAAAATAAATTATATTATATAAGTAATAATTATTTATACCTTAAAATATAAATATAATCTTTTATTTGTATTTATAATAAAATAGATAATTATTGAGGGTAATTATTATGTATTTTTGGAAAAATATATTTTTCTTGTGTATATCTTTTATATGTAAAAAAATTCTAAATATTAGAACATATCAAAATAATTTACTTAATATAAGTAATAAAGTAAATGACCAGTTGATTTATTTAGTATTAACTAATTCTAAGTTTTATTTAATATTATTATACATTCAATGTAAAAGATGTAATTTACCAAATCCATTAGATAATGTATTAATTAATAATAATAAAAAAATATCTAGATATTTTTGCGTAAAAGAAAAAAGAAATTATTTTAAGTATATGTATTATGATAATAATATTAATAAATTTAATAATTATTTAAATTTAGTTGTTAATTGTTGTAATAGCATTACAATTATTTTAGTAACAATAATTAATAATAAGAAAAGATTATTTTTTTATAAAAATTCTTACTTTTTTATAAATAATATAATTAATTTTTTTATAAAAGTTGCCAATTTTTTATGGATAAAAAAAGATAATATAATATATTTTTCAAAACCAATATCATCACTTTGGATTTATAATAAGTTAAATAATCTTACGTTAAGTAATACTAGTAGAATATTAAGAATGATTAGTCTTTACTTTATAAGACAAAAAATGATAATAGTTGGATCAAATAATTTTAATATGTATGATATTAATAATATTATCCATAATATTAAACAATATATAAAGAATAATAGAATAAATAGGTTAATTTTTAGTAAAAAGGATATTATTAAATTATTTAAAGAAATATCGGCTAATTTTTCTTATGAAGCATTTAATTTATGTAATAATTTATTTCAATTCTTCTTTAAGAAAATACATCATACTTTAAAAGTACATAATATAAATAGAGTTAGATTAATTGCTGAAAAAAGGCATAAAATTATTTATATTCCATGTCATCGTAGTCATATGGATTATATTATTATTTCTTACATATTATATCATAATGCATTATTGCCGCCGTTTATTGCTGCTGGAATAAATCTAAATTTTTGGTTAGTTGGAAATTTAGCTAGACTATTAGGAGCATTTTTTATACGACGTAATTTTAAGAATAATAAATTATATTCTATTGTTTTCCGTGAATATTTTAATCAACTATTAAGTAATGATGATACTATAGAGTATTTTATTGAAGGTAGTAGATCACGTACTGGAAAATTATTAACACCTAAAACTGGTTTATTAAATATAATTATAAAATACGTATTAAGTAATATACATAGGCCAATTACTATTATTCCAATAAATATTAGTTACACAAAAGTTATAGAAGTAGATTATTATAATGCAGAAATACATAATGATATAAATAAGAAAGGTTATATTTTATTTTTATTTGAACAAATAAAAAATATTTATAACATAAACACTACCTATATTAATTTTGGTCAACCCATAAATATAAATAAAATAATAAAGAAAACTTACTATCTAAAAACTGATAAAAAATATATTACGACATTAGTAAACGATATTGCTCATAATATTATGAGTAAAATTAATAGTGCTGTAATAATTAATATATCTAGTTTATGTCTTACAATCTTGTTAGATTCTGATAATTATACGTTAACAAGAATACAATTATTTAAACAATTGTTATGTTATTTAAACTTACTAAATCGAGTTTCATATTCACCTGATTTAATAATTAAAAATTGTAATAATAAAAAATATTGGTTAAAAAAATTCTTAAATGATAATAAAAATATTATTTATGATCGTGATAGTCATTTAGTGTCTCTAATTAAAGATAATATTTATAATATAAGATATTATAAAAACAGTATACAACATATATTAATTCTGCCAGCGTTAATTGCTAATATTATATATACTAATTCTAGTATTAAAAGAACAAAACTAATATATCTAATTAATTACATTTATCCAATAGTAAAATTAGATTTTTTTATTAATATTCATACATTAGAATTAAAATTGTTAATTAACAAAATTATAAATGAGTTTATTAGACAACATCTACTATTGGATAGTAATAATAAATTATTTTTAACTAAACATTACAAAGTAATAAAGTTATTAGCTAATAGTATTTATAAAGTACTATTACGTTATATAATAATATGTATATTATTAATTAACAATATAGAATTAAAATTTACAAATTTAATAAATAATTGGGATAAAATACAAAATAAGTTAAGTCTTACAAAAGACGTATATAATATATTTGATAATATATCATTTAATAATATTGCACAAATTTTTCGATCAGAATATCGTTACAAAGATAATATAAATATTATTAGAATAAATAAGTTATATAACATTTTTAAAAAACTTATTACATAACTTATACTATTAATCCAACTAACACTAGTAGGCCAATATAGTTGTTAACTGTAAAAGCTTTATAATAATTATTTCTTTTCTTTGTACAAATCAATTTATATTGATAAAAAAATATAATATTTATTAGTAAAATACTAATTAATAATATATATTTTTTAATATATAAATTAATAATTAGTAATAATAAAGTAATTATAACCTGTAATATAATAAATATTTCTAATTTGTTAAATAACATAACAATGGATTTAATCCCTAATTTAACATCATCATTTTTATCAATTAAAGCATAAATACTATCATATAGTAATACCCATACCCAGTTAGTAAAAAAAAATAACCAACAAATTGTATCATAATTACAATGCATATTACGATATACAATAAGAATTGGTAAGCTAAAAGCTATACCCAATATTAATTGGGGTGTATAAATATATCTTTTTAAGAAAGGATAAATAATCATTAATACTAATGCTAAAATAGATAATATTATGATATTTCTATCTAAAACTAATACTAAAAAAGTAGCCATAACTAATAACAAAATAAAAATTAAATATGCTTCATTAATTTTTAATTTATTAGTTGGTAACGGCCGATTTTTAGTACGTGTTACTAAATAATCAAATTTATAATCTATACAATCATTAATTACACATCCAGCTGATCTAGTTATAACTACTTCTAATATAAAAACTATAGTATTACTAAAATTAGAAAAACTACTATTTTTAGTTAACCATAATGACCATAACGTTGGCCATAGTAATAGTAATAATCCGGTTGGTTGATGAATACGTATCAAAAAACCGTAGAGTAAAATTTTATTTTTAAATGTATTAATAAAATTCATAATTATTTTTAATAAAATATTTTAATACTGATGATACTGGAGGATAAATTCCATGCCATAAAAAAAATGAATACGCGGCTTGATAAATTAACATACCAATACCATCATAATAGTTAATTTTTTCTTTACGGCGTTTTAATAATACAGATTCATAATTATTATGATAGTATAAATCATAAAATTTAGCAGTTTTTTTAGTAACTGTTGATAATTTAATCTTATTAAGATTTAATATAACTGGAGTAGCATTAATAATTAAATCATAATTATACTTATTAGTGTATTGTATTGGTAATAATATGATATTACATGCCGGATCCAGTTGTTTGTAAAAATTATATAAATTTATTGCTCTATTAATACTTCTATTAGTAATAAATATCTTACATCCATAAGATAATAAAAACATCATTATAATTTTAGCTACTCCACCAGCACCAATTAATAATACATTGTTATTATATTCTAATAATCTTAGTCTTATTAAATCATTTATTAATCCAATACCATCGGTATTATCACCAAATAATGTTCCATCTTTTTGTTTTTTTATTGTATTTACTATTTTGGTAGTATTACTAATATAACTAGTACTATCACATAATTCAATTGCGTGTTCTTTAAACGGGGCAGTAATATTTATTCCTAATCCTCCATTGGCAAAAAAATCATTTATTATCATATTAAAATTACTTTTTGATACTAGTATTTTTGTATATTTACTAGATTTAATATCTGTTAGTGATGCAAAAATACTATATATTAACGGGGATTTACTATGCTTTATTGGATTACCTAATACAGCAAAATTACACATTTTATTAACCACGAATAACAGTATTACTTATAGCATCATAAATTTTAGTAGGATATAATAATTTACCAACAGTATAATTCATAATTACTACCCTTGATCCAAATAATTTATATACTTCATTTACAGTACGAGCTGGTAATTGTTGACTAATATTAGCGCTAGTAGATACTATTGCCTTACCGAATTTTTGACAAATTAATTTAATAGGTAAAAAATTACTTATACGTACTACTAATTTAGTATATTTGCCAGTTAACCAGACTGGAGTACTACTATTAACTGGTAATGCCCAACTTATTGGACCTGGCCAACTAGAAAATAATTTTTTACGTATATCAATAGTTATTTTTGTTTCATCAATATACTTTTTTATTTGCTTATAATGTGAAGCTACTAATATTAATCCTTTTTCAATTGGCCTGTTTTTTAATGTTAATATTTTTCTTACTGCTATTTCATAATCAGGATCACATCCTAATCCAAATACTGATTCAGTAGGATAAGCAATTATTTTTTTATTTTTTAATGCTACTACTATTTTATTTAATTCAGTCATGTTAATAAACTATATATAGTTACTATATTTAGTATAATATATTTTTAGTAGATAAATATGATTAATCATTGTATTATATTACTAACATTAAATAAAAAACAATATTAATTATGTCTATATTAAAAATATTATATTATCCTGATAGAAAATTAAAACAAAAAGCTAATTTAGTTTCTGACATAGATCATGATATTAATAAAATTATCAGTGATATGCTTGAAACAATGTATTTTGCTAAAGGTATAGGATTAGCTGCAACACAAGTTAATATAAATAAATGTATTATTGTTATTGATATTTCTAAAAAACATAATCAACAGTTAATTTTAATAAATCCTAAAATTATTAAAAGAATTGGTAAAATCGTCATGGAAGAAGGTTGTTTGTCTATACCAAATATTAGTGCTCCAGTTATAAGATCGGAAAAAATAATATTACAGTCATTAGATTGTTATGGTAAACTATTCGAATTACAAGCTGAATCATTATTATCAGTTTGTATTCAGCATGAAATTGATCATTTAAATGGATTATTATTTATAGATAGATTATCATTATCTAAACAAAATTATATAAAGAGTATTATAGATCATAATTTATAATTTATTTTGATATGCAAAAAAATTTACGTATTGTATTTATTGGTTCTTCTATTTTTTCTTTATATCATTTAATTAAATTAATTAAAAAAAAATATTGTATTATTTTAATAATTACTAAACCAAAACCCAAATTCTCTAAAAGAAACAAAAAAAATTTATCAAATTTAATTATTAAAATTTCAATTAAATATAATATACCAGTATTATGGTCTAAATCATTAGACGATATACAAATGACATTATCAAAATTAACAATTGATTTAATTATTATTGCTTCTTATGGAGAAAAATTATCAAAATCTATACTAGATATACCTAGATTTGGTTGTTTAAATATTCATGGTTCATTATTACCTAGATGGCGGGGAGCAGCACCAATTCAAAGAGCTATATATTATGGTGATTGTATTACTGGTGTTACTATTATGAAAATAAATAGTAATTTAGATACTGGTAATATTGTATATCAAAAAACTTGTGTAATAAAAAAGTATGATAATAATATTACCTTATGTAAAAAATTAGCTAAATTGGGTTCAATAATCTTAATTGAATTACTACAAACTAACTTATTTAATAGCAATGTATCACAAAATAATATTGGTGTAACATATGCAAAAAAATTAACTAAACAGGAGGCAAAAATTAATTGGTCTTTATCAAATACTAAGTTAGTAAATATGATTAATGCATTTAATCCTTGGCCAATGGCTTTTTTTTATTATCAAGATAATACGATTAAAATTATAAGTGCTATAGCAAGTAATTACTATATTAAAAAAAATCCAGGAACAATAGTACATTATAATAAATGGGGGGTATATATTGCCACTGGTTGTGGCATTATAGTTCTCACATCAATGAAAATAATTAATAAACACAGTAATGCTATTACTATAAGTAGTGTTAATAATAATGTCTTACCAATTGCTAGTAAATTATTTAAGATAGATACGATCTTAGCATAAATTAAATAATTTACTTTTTACTTCTTAATATAAGTTCAATATAAGCCATAGGAGCATTATCTCCGTAACGATAACCACATTTTAAAATTCTAGTATAACCACCATAATAATTAATAAAACGTGGAGCTATTTCATTAAATAGTTTTTTTATTATTTTATTATTATGTATTTTAGTAAATATTTGCCTTCTATTGTGTATATTATTTATTTTTGCTTTTGTAATTAACGGTTCAATAAAACGACGTAGTTCTTTAGCTTTAGGTAAAGTAGTTTTAATAATTTCATAATTTATTAATGATTGTGCTAAATTATATAACATTACTAATCTATGACTATTGTTACGATTAAATTTTTTGCCAATTTTACGGTGACGCATTATATTTTACTCTCCTAAAATAATAGTTTTAGTTTAAGAATTACTAATTTTAAGCTTTAATTATTATTAGGTGGCCAGTTTTTTAATTGCATACCTAAAGTTAATCCATATGAGGATAATACATCTTTGATTTCGGTAAGTGATTTTTTACCAAGATTTGGTGTTTTTAATAGCTCAACTTCGGTTTTTTGTACTAAATCACCTATATAACGAATTGATTCTGCTTTTAAACAGTTAGCTGATCTAACTGTTAATTCTAAATCTTCAACAGATTTTAACAATATTGGATCAAATTCAGGTTCTTGCTTTTTCGTTTCTGGTTGTTGTATATTATTTAAGTCAACAAATGCATCTAGTTGTTGTGATAATATTGTTGCAGCATACCTAATTGCTTCTTCTGGATTAATAGTACCATTAGTTTCTATATCTAATACTAATCTATCTAGATCAGTGCGTTGTTCAACTCTAGCTGCCTCTACTCTATAAGCAATACGTTCTATAGGACTATAACATGCATCTAAAAGTAATTTACCTATAGCTCTATTTTCTATTACTTGATTATACGCAGGAACATAACCTCTACCCCATTGTATTTTAATCTTCATACTAATAGAAGCATTATCGTGTGTTAAATGGCATATGATATGTTGTTTATTAATAATATCAACATTGGCATTATGAATAATATCAGATGCTGTTACTGGTCCAATACCAGATTTATTTAAATTTAATATTATACTATCTTTATTATGTATTCTAACCGCTAAATCTTTTAAGTTCAAAATAATTTCTACTATATCTTCTTTAACTCCTTCCTTAACACTATATTCATGTAATACACCATCAATTTCTACTTCTGTAACAGCACATCCTGGTATTGAAGATAATAATATTCTACGTAATGCGTTACCTAAAGTATACCCAAAACCTCTTTCTAATGGTTCTAAAACTACTTGTGAATAAGTTGTACTTATTTGTTTAATACTAACTAAACGGGGTTTTAATAATTTTATTGTATAAGAGTACATTTTATATCTCTACTTAGAATAAAGTTCAACAATTAAATGTTCATTAATATCTAGTGGTAAATCTTTACGATCTATATCACGTATAATTTTACCACACATATTTTTAATATCTATATCAATCCATTTAGGTGATTCATATTGAGATGATAATTCTAATGCGGCTAATATTCTTGATTGTTTTTTAGCACGATTATTAATAGTGATAATATCATTAACTTTAACTTGATAAGAAGCAATATTAACAATACGATTATTTACTTTAATTGCTTTATGACTAATTAATTGACGTGCTTCAGCTCTAGTAGAACTAAAACCAATACGATATACAACATTATCTAATCGACATTCTAATAATGTTAACAAATATTCACCAGTATTTTTTTTATTACGAGATGCTTGCTTGTATAGTCTAACAAATTGTTTTTCCAATATACCATAAATACGACGTATTTTTTGTTTTTCTCTTAATTGTATTCCATAATCTGATATACGAGATTTCTTAATTGTATGTTGACCAGGTAACTGATTTATTTTACATTTTGAATCAATTGTACGTATTCCCGATTTTAAGAATAAATCAGTACCCTCACGTCGACTTAATTTTAATTTTGGACCAATAAATTTTGCCATATTTATCCTTATATAAAATTATACTCTTCTTTTTTTTGGTGCTCTGCAACCATTATGAGGAATTGGAGTAACATCTGTAATATTAGTAATACGAAAGCCAGCATTATTTAATGCTCTAATTGCTGATTCTCTACCAGGACCTGGACCATTAATCATAACTTCTAAATTTTTTATTCCATATTCTTTTACCGAATTTGAGCAACGTTCAGTAGCTATCTGAGCTGCAAATGGGGTAGATTTTCTTGATCCTCTAAAACCAGATCCTCCAGAAGTTGCCCAACCAAGTGTATTACCGTATTTGTCAGTGATTGTAATTATAGTATTATTAAATGATGCATGTATATGTGCAATACCATCCATTAATTGTTTTTTTATTTTTTTTCTTTTATTAATTTTACTGGAAGTAATATTCATTGTTGTACCTAATTTTAATTAATATTTTTTTAATTTTTTACAAGTTTTTGCATTAGTTCTAGTTCTTTGTCCTCTAACTGGTAAATGATATTTATGACGTAACCCCCGATAAGTACCTAAATCTATTAAACGTTTAATATTTAATGTAATTTTACGACGTAAATCTCCTTCAACAGTTATTGTTGACACAATATCACGTATTTTATTAATATCATTTTCTGATAATATACTAACTTTAGTATGTGGATTAATTTGTGCTGATATACAAATATTATTTGCAGTATTTTTACCAATACCGTATATTGATCTCAAGGCTATACAAATATGCTTATTTTCTGGAATATTTACACCTACTATGCGTATCATTTATAAGCTCCTGTTTAGTTAACCTTGACGTTGTTTATGTTTTGGATCACTACATACTACACGTAGTATACCATTACGTTTAATAATTCTACAGTAACGACAAATTTTTTTTATTGATGAACGTACTTTCATTTTTTATATTTTAATTACCTTAAATTTACTTTTTTTATTATGGAATCATATTGATTAGAAATCATAATTGTTTGTATGTGTGATATACAATCCATAATTACTATAATTACAATTAGTAAAGATGTACCTCCAAAACTAAATGGTATTTTTATGATATTATGCATAAGTTCTGGTATAAGACATATCATTGTAATATACAATGCACCAACTAATGTTAATTTATTAGTTATATTATTAATATATCTAGCTGTCTTTTCTCCAGGTCTAATACCAGGGATAAAAGCTCCAGATTTTTTTAAGTTATCAGCTGTTTCTCTAGAATTGAATACTAAAGTTGTATAAAAAAAACAAAAAAATACGATCGCCATCGAGTATAGCATTATATGTATACATTGACCAGGCTGTAAATGTATTAGAATAAAATGTAACCAACTATCTGATTTGTAACTATTACTAAACCACGAAATAATTGTAGTAGGAAACAATATTATACTAGAGGCAAATATTGCTGGTATAACTCCAGACATGTTAATTTTTAATGGTAAGTGTGTACTTTGTGCATTATACATTCTTCTACCATGTTGTCTTCTAGCATAATTTACAATAATTTTCCTTTGTCCGCTTTCAATAAATACAACTAAAAAAATTATTATGAAAATAAATATTGTAGTGGTTACAAGTAAAATTATGTTTAAATCATTTTGTCTAATTTGTTCAATAGCATGGATAATAGTAATAGGTAAGTCAGCTATAATTCCAGTAAATATTATTATTGATATACCATTACCAATACCCTTTTCAGTAATTTGTTCACCTATCCACATTAATAATATGGTACCACATATTAAACTTATCGAAGAAATAAAATAAAATAACATATTTGGATTAATAATTAATCTATTAATTATTGGTATACTAGGTAAACTAATTGAAATTCCTAAAGATTGAAATATAGCTAGTATTAATGTACCATATCTAATATACTTATTAATTTTTCGTCTACCAATTTCACCATCTTTTTTCATTTCTATAAATTTTGGATGTATAAAAGTTAAAAATTGTATAATTATAGATGATGAAATATAAGGCATGATACCTAATGAAAATATTGATGCTCTACTTAAAGCACCTCCAGAAAACATATTTAACATTTCAATAATAGTACCTTTTTGTTGTGTTATTAGTTCTTCAATAATAGATACATCAATACCAGGAATTGGTATAAATGATCCAATACGAAAAACAACAAGAGCGATGATAACAAACAATATTCTAGATTTTAGCTCATATAAACTTTGTTTATTATTATGATTTATTTGTTTTATCATGTTATAAACTGTAATTATATTACAGTACCACCATTTAATTCTATATTATATTTTGCATTAGCACTAACTTTTATACCAACTATATGTATAGTTTTTCTTATTACATGTTTTTTGTTTAAAATAATTTTAACTTTTTTAGTACTATTTTTAATTAGATTATAAGATTTTAATATTTTAAGATCAATTTTATTTTCCTTAATGATAAATAATTTTTCTAAACTAATTTCTTTAGTGTAAATATTTTTTTTTGATATAAATCCGGACTTAGGAATCCTCCTATTTATTGGAGTTTGACCTCCTTCAAAATTACGACTAATTTTTTTTCCTGAACGAGATTTTTGTCCTTTATGCCCTCTACCACTAGTTTTTCCTGATCCAGAACTTATACCCCTACCTAAACGGGTTCTATTTTTCCTTGATTTTCTAAATACATCTAATGAATTTAAATACATTTTAATTATTACCAATAATTTTAATCATATAGCTTACTAAATTAATCATTCCTCTTATTGATGGGGTATCAGTAACTATTTTAGTATGACCAATACGTTTTAGTCCTAGACCTAATATGGTCTTTCTGTGCTTTGGCAGTATACCTATCGTACTACGTACTTGAATAATTTTAATATTTTTGTTCATATTATTAATTTTTATTATAATTAATTTTTTTTCTTTTACTATAAATAAAATCTGGTGATTTCATATCTTTTAAAGCTTTAATGGTAGCACGTATTACATTAATTGCATTAGTTGATCCATATACTTTAGCGAATACATTATGTATTCCTGCTACTTCTAAAACAGCACGCATGGCACCACCAGCTATAATACCAGTACCATCATTAGCAGGTTTCATAAATATCAGTGAACTAGTACATTTAGCTTTTAATGTATAATATAAAGTTTTATTATGTATTTTTATTTGAATCATATTACGACGTGCCTTTTCTATTGATTTTTGAATAGCTAATGGTACTTCTTTTGCTTTACCATATCCATAACCAACTTTTCCATTACCATCACCAACCACTGTAAGAGCAGTAAAACTAAATATTCTTCCTCCTTTGACTGTTTTAGATACTCTGTTAATTGTAATTAATTTTTCCCGTAATTCATTTAATTGTTTATCCATATACATAATTAATAACCTAAAAATTCTAAAAAATTAATCCATTTTTTCTAGCAGCTTCAGCTAATGCTTTAATTCTACCATGATATTTAAATCCAGAACGATCAAATGATACTTTTTTTATGCCAGATTGATTAGCACGGTGAGCAATTATCATTCCGATAAATGCCGCTGATTGTTTATTACCAGAATAATTAATTTTATTCTTTATATCCTTCTCTAAAGTAGAAGCACTTATTAATATTTTATTAGTATGATCGATAATTTGTGCATACATATGTTTAGAACTACGATAAACTACTAAACGGGTAGCACGTAATCTTTTTAAGATATATCTAGTTTTTTTTGATCTTCTTATACGAGCTAATTTTTTTCTCATGATTATTTATTCTTTTTAATTTCTTTAATTTTAATAATTTCATCTAAATAACGGATACCTTTACCTTTATAAGGTTCTACCGTACGATAAGATCTTATGTTAGCTGCTATTTGTCCTACTAATTGTTTATCATAACCATTAATTATAATATCTGTATTATTAATACATTTTAATATAATACTTTTTGGAAATTTATAATTTATTACGTGTGAAAATCCTAAAAACAAAGTTAATATATTTTTTTTATAATCTATTTGAGCTCTATAACCTATACCAATTAATTTAAGTGTTTTGCTAAAACCGGTAGTAATTCCAATTATAATATTATTTATTATTGATCTAGTGGTTCCAGCAATTGCCCAACTTTTTTTATCATGTATTAATGGATTTACTAATAATTTATTTTTATCTATTTCTATAATAACTTTGTTACTAAATGAATAGCTATTAGTAATATTATTACCATTAATAATAATAGTATTATTATTTAATGATACGTGTATACCATCAGGTATTATAATTAATTTTTTAGCAATACGTGACATAATAAATATATCCTTAAATTCTTAAAATACATAACAAATAATTTCCCCACCTATTTTTAGGCGTCGTGCTTTACGGTCAGTCATAATACCTTTAGATGTAGAAATAATAGCAATACCCATACCAGATATTACTTTAGGTATATCACGTGCTTTTTTATATATTCTCAAACTAGGTTTACTAATACGTTTAATATATTCAATAACTGGTAGATTATTAAAATATTTTAATTCTATTTGCATAACATTTTTGTTTTTAATATTTATGACATTAAAGTTATTAATATAACCCTCATTTTTTAACAAATTAGCAATATTTATTTTTAAATTTGAGGCAGGGATATTTATGTAACGTTTTTTATTTTGTTGTCCATTACGTATACGTACTATCATATCTGAAATAGGATCATGCATACTCATGTTATTACTCTTGTAATTTAATGTTTATAATATTTTACCAACTAGATTTTCTTAAACCTGGAATTTCACCTCTTGTTGCCATCTCACGTAACTTAATTCTACTTAAACCAAATTTTCTTATAAAAGCATGTGGTCTACCAGTTTGTCTACAACGATTACGTAATCTAGACAGACTAGAGTCTCTAGGTAACTTTTGTAATCTTATTATTGCATTCCAACGTTCTGAATAAGAATATTTTTTACTTAATATTATTTTCTTTAATTCTTTACGTTTTTTAAAGAATTTAAAAACTAGTTTTTTTCTTTTTTTTTCTCTAGCTTGTATTGATTTTTTAGTCATTTAATATTAATTCCTACTAATAAATGGAAAACCTAAGTATACTAATAATTTATAACTATTTTTATCTGATTTAGTATTGGTTGTAATAGAAATATCTAATCCTCTAATTTGATCAATTCTATTATAATCTATTTCAGGAAATATAATTTGTTCTTTTATACCTATATTATAGTTACCCATACCATCAAATGATTTAATTGATAATCCTCGAAAATCTCTAATACGCGGTATAGCAATATAAAGTAACCTTTCTATAAAATCCCACATTCGGTATCTTCTTAAAGTTACTTTGCATCCTATAGGATAACCAGCTCGTATTTTAAAATTAGAAATTGATTTTTTTGCTTTTGTAATTACTGGTTTTTGACCAGAAATCAAAGTTAAATCTAATATCGCATTATTAAGTATTTTTTTATCATTTACGGATTTACCTACTCCCATATTAATAGTTATCTTATCTA